>NZ_JBEZJZ010000096.1:0-31400 GCF_040651455.1 Streptomyces sp. NPDC048483 | reverse complement strand
CGGCTCCACCGCGTTGGTGAAGCTGATCCCGTTCTTGGCCTCGCCCTGGTCGGACATCAGACGCTTGGTGGAGTCCGACACCCGTGGGGGGTGCCGGGCCGCCGTCGTCGTCGGGGTCAGCTGCCGGAGCGGCGCGGGCCGGTGATGGACTCGCCGATGGTGAAGCCCTTCGCGGGGCCTTCAGGGATGGTCACGTCCTGGCCGTACGGCCGCCGCATTGAGTTGCCGTAGTTCGCTTCTTCAGGGGAGGGCGAGGTCAGGACGGTGACATGGCCATGATCGTCGTAGTCGTCGATGATGACGTAGACGGGGATGCCGGCGCGGGCGTAGGCGCGGCGCTTGCGGACGCGGTCGCGCTGGAGGCCGTCGTGTCCGGGTGAGACCACCTCGACGATCAGTGCCACGCAGCGGGCCTCGAGGCCGAGACCGTCTTCGGTGATGAACTCGTCGTCGTCTTCGGGAGCGACGAATGCGTCAGAGATCAAGACCTTGCGGCCGTGCATGACATTGACGTCGTTGCTGACGACGTACGGGCTTGACTGCTCGTCCAGGAACCGAGTCAGCTCTCGGCGCAGCCGGTTGCTGGCCTTGCCATGGCTGTAACGACCTGTGGGCGACACCTCGATGAACCCCTCAACGATCTCGGCACGAAGGCCCTCGGGGAGTTCCATGGCTTTCCATGCCTGCCAAAGGAGCTCGTCCGAATGGGAGCCGGGGGGCATCTCGGGCGCCTCGTGGGCGAGAGCGGTCATGGTGCAGCACCTCCTCCTCGTAGTGTGGGCGCGCCTGGCCCGGTGGCACAAGCGACGCCGCCAAGCTAGAGCCGGCATATGCCACCGACCTGCGAAACCTCTGTCGTTCACCCGTTCGTATGACCGTCAGCTCCAGCCCGCAACGATCACCCCCAGCCCCACCGCGAACCCACTCCCCAACAGCGCGAGATACACCGGATACCGCCGCCGCCACGGCCGGGCCAGGGCCCCCAGGCCGGCGAAGGCGAGGCCGACCGCCAGGGTGCGGCTGCCACGCGCCTCGGCCGAGGCGAGGAGCCAGCCGGTGGCGGGCAGTTGGGCGCGGCCCGCCTCGGCCGCGTACACCTTGAAGGGAATGCCGTCCCACGGCTGGTGGCGGACGGCCGCGGCCCCCTCGTCGGCGAGCTGCCGGGAGACCTCTGCACGCATCCGGTCCGTGGTCAGCGGGGCAGGCAAGTGGGCGCCAAAGGCGGCTAGTTGGAGGGCCAGCAGGCCGCCCGCGAGGCTGCCGGCCAGGGCGGCGAGGGAGAGACGCAGTCCGGCGCGGGGTGCGGCCACGCAGGCGACAGCGAGGAAGAGTTCCGGCATCAGCGGCCAGCTCAGCGCCTCGGCGAAGGCCCAGGCGCAGGCGAGCGGGAGGCCCCAGCGGGAGGTGACGAGGGCGGCGGTGCGGCGGCGGAGCCGGGAGTCGGGTGTTGGTGAGGTGGCCGCGCGGTCGGTGAGGAACTGGACGGCGTCGCGGGCGCGCGCCGGGGCGACCGGGCCGTACAGGGGCGCCCCGATGTGGACGCGGAGGCGGGTGCGGCGGAGCCTGCCGTGCTTGGGCAGGAGGCGGTCGGTGCCCGCGAGGCCCACCGGGACGACCGGGACACCGGCCCGTTCGGCCAGGAGCAGGGCGCCCCGGCGGAACTCGCCGACCGCGCCGTCGTGGCCGCGGGTGCCCTCGGGAAAGAGGACCACGGCCCGGCCGGCCCGCAGCGCGTCGGCCGTGCCCAGCAGGTCGTCCAGGCCGCCGCCGGTGCGCCGTACGGGAAAGCCCGCGGCCAGGTGGCGGCAGATGCGGCGGCGCCAGGGGGTGGTGAACCAGTAGTCGGCGGCCGCGCCGATCAGCGGGGCGTGCCGGGCGTCGAGGGCGGCGAGCAGGGCCGCGGTGTCGGCGTGCGAGGAGTGGTTGGCGACCACGACGCAGCCGCCGCGGGGGAGTTGGCCGTGGCGGGTGATGCCGCCGGTGAGGGTGAGGGCCAGGGTCCACAGCGCGCGGCGCAGCCAGGCGGCGGTCGTGGCGGGACGGCCCACGCGGGGAAGCCGGCCGTCGGGGGGTGGGAGTGGCGTGGGGGAGAAGGGGTGCGGTGGGTGGCGGGGAAGGCCGAGGTGGCGGCGGGGCAGGAGGGGGCGGGTGCGCAGAGCGCCGCGGGTGTGGCGGTCCGGGCGGTGGGGGAGCAGTGCGCGGCGCCGGACGCGCGGGTCGCGCCGCCGGATCCGGTGGGCCGGGCGGGGGCGGCCGGTCCGGCCGGTGCGCCCCCGCCGTCCCGTACGGCCGTCGTCGGGCCGCGTACGTTCCGCCGCCCGCCCGGCGATCCGTCCGGTCATCCGCCTGGTCATCCGTCCCTCCAGCTCGTACGTCACAGGGTCACCACCATCGCCAGCGGCACCGCCACCAGCAGCGAGTCGATACGGTCCAGCAGTCCGCCGAAGCCGGGCAGCCAGCTCCCCGCGTCCTTTACCCCGGCCTCCCGTTTGACCATGGATTCGAGCAGGTCGCCCAGGACACAGCCGGTGAGCACGGCGGCCCACAGCCAGGGGGTGAACGCCCCGACGGCGGCGAGCGCACCGGCCGTGGCCACCGCGGCGCCGAGGACCCCGGCCCAGGTCTTGTTCGGGGAGAGCGGCGACAGCGGGCGGGCCAGTGGGCCGCGCCGGCCCAGTGCCGTACCACCGCACCAGGCGCCCACGTCACCGAGCGCGACCGCGACGCCCACCGCGACGGCGGTGCCGCCGAGCAGGACGAGGCCCGTGAGGGCGACCGGGATCCAAAGAAGCCCGAAGAGGGTGCGGGTGACGCGGGCCGCGCCTGTCGTGTGGTCGCCGGAGAGCAGCGCGGGCAGTGCGGCGGCGAGCAGCAGCACGGGCATCAGCCGCAGGTCCAGCCACTGCGGGCGCAGCCAGGCCAGCAGCGGCAGGACGACGGCCGCGGCGGCGAGGACATGGCGCTCGGCGCCGGCTGCGGATGTGCCGCCGGGCGCCATGCGTACGTACTCGGCCACGGCGATCAGCCCCAGCCCGGCCGCCAGCACCGCCGCGCCCGCCTCGCCGAAGAACAGCGACCCCAGGAAGACCGGGGCGGCCAGCGCCCAGGTGCGCCAGCGGCGGCGGAGTTCGCGGCGCATCCGTACCCGCGCGGGCAGCGCCGCGACGGCCATGCCGCCCAGCCCCAGCACCCCGCCGACCACCGGCGCGACCCGCGCGACGGCCTCGCCGCCGGTCAGGAGGAGGCCCGCGCCGCCCAGCGGCCCCACGAACGCGCTCATCGGGTCGCCCCGGCCGCCGGGACGGCGTCCGCCGGAGCGGCGTCCGCCGGAGCGGCGTCTGCGGCACCCAACTCCCGCCACAGCCAGACGAGTCGGAGCGCCGCCGTCAGCGCGGAGCCGGCCGCCAGAACGATCAGCACCGGCACCGCCCACCCCGTGGCGGCGGCCACCGCGGCGAGCAGACAGCGCTCCGTCTTGCCGACGGGGCCGCCGTTCCGGCGCGGCGCCCCGGCCGCCGCGCCCGCCAGCGCCACCCAGGACGGCAGCGTCGCGGCCAGCGCGGCGACCGAGACCAGCCACAGCGGGGCGAGGGCCAGGAAGCCGGCGAGGACGAGCAGGTCGGCCGCGCGGTCGCCGAGTTCGTTGAGGACCGAGCCGCGGCGGGTGCAGCGGCCGGTGTCGCGGGCCAGGGCGCCGTCGAGGTTGGCGAAGGCGAGCCGGGCCGCCAGCAGGGCCGTGACCGGCAGGGCGGCCAGCGGGGCCGGCAGCCAGGCGAGGGCCGCGGCGGCGCCGGCGGCGGCGAGCACACCGGCCGCGGTCAGCGCGTCGGGCGAGACCTCCCGGCGGGCCAGCGTGCCGCGGATGCCGCCGAGCCGGGCGGCGTACCAGGGCTTGAGTGCGTACAGGCCGTTCATGCGGCCACTCTCGCCGTGCAACCGCCCGCGACGGCACGGTGTTCGTACTTATGTGCGGTACTCAAGTGGCGTAAACGGCGGCTGAGTACCGCTCGCCCCAGCGCCACGGCGTGGCGTCCGTCTCAGATAGTAGGAAGCCCAAGTAATTGTGCAGACATCACGGCTGAGCTGTCCTAGCTTTGTAGCAGCCGAACGTATCGCTCCATCGAGCGAGGCGGATGCGGCCCGGTGCGCCAGCGCAGGTGATCCCTGCCGTGCCGAGGCCCCCGCCCCTTCCGGCCGTGTCTGCATCGACGCACCCCTCAAGCTCTCGGGGCTTTGGCATTGGAGACGTGAATCATGGCCGCGACTGCCGTCCGCAGGACCCGTCACTCCGCCCGTACGACCAACGAAGCCGACCGCCGCAACGCCGCGGCCGCCCTCCAGCGGGCGCTCGACCGGCGTGACAACGGCGGCGCCACCGGGCACTGATGCCCGGCCGGGCACCGACGCCCCGCCGGGTACGGATGCCCCGCCGGGTACGGATGCCCTGAGCGCGGACCGGCGCGCCCAGGGCGGCCGTCGCCTAGCGCGTCACCTCGAAGTGGTCCACGCGCTCGCCCGTCTCGGCGAGCGCGGTGACCTTCATCCGGGGGCGGTGCCCCGGCTCGACCTCGACCGCGATGAACGAGAAGCCGGTGTAGCGCACCCGCGACCACTCCACGGTGTCCACGGCCTTGGTGCGGTCCTTGGTCCAGTGGTAGGTCTGCACCGCGTCGAGGTCCTTGACACGGCCCTCGTAGCTGTCGGGCACCGGGAAGTCGTACAGCGCCTTGCCCGCGCCGCCCGCGGTGACATACACAATGCCGTCGCGCGAGGAGTCCACGCGCTCGCCGACCGGCACCTTCTTGCCGACCCGGCCGCCCTTGACGGCGTCGGTGCGCTCATAGATGTGGTTGTGGCCGTTGACGACCAGATCCACCTGGTGCTTCTCGAACAGCGGCAGCCAGGCGTCGCGCACCCCGCCGTCCGAGGCGTGCGCGTTGGTGGTGGAGAAGGCGCAGTGGTGGAAGAAGACGACGATGAAGTCGATCCCGTCCGTGGCGCGCAGTTCACCCAGGCGGCGGTCCAGCCAGCGGGTCTGCCGGCCGCCGGTGTAGTCCTGGTTGGCGGGGATCTCGTACGACACGTCGTTGGCGTCGAGGGCGACGACCGCGACGTTGGAGTAGGTGAAGGAGTAGACGCCGGGGGCGTTCTCGGCGTCCGGTCCGGTGCCCGGCAGCGTCCAGCGGGCGTTCTGGCCGCCGTAGCCGTTGGGGGAGTACCACGCCTCCATGTCGTGGTTGCCCGTCGTCACCATCCACGGCACGGACTTGGCCACCGACTCGGTCTGGGCGAGGAACTGGTCCCAGACGCGGGCGTCATAGGTGTCGTGTTCGGAGCCCTGGCCGCTGGAGTCCGCGTAGCAGATGTCGCCCGCGTGCAGATGGAACGCCGGGTTCTGACCCAGGATCAGCTGGTCGTTGGCGAGCGCGTCATAGCTGACGCCCTGGTCGCCGAAGGCGGTGAAGACGAACGCCTCGGCGCGGGCCGGCGCCGTACGGAAGGTGCCGACGGTGGAGAAGCGGCGCGCCTCGGCCGGGTCGAAGCCGTCGTGGCCGACGCCGTAGTAGTACGTCGTCCCCGGGCGCAGCCCGTCGAGCGCCGCATGGAGGTAGTACTGGTCGACGGCCGGCAGCTTGGCCGACAGCGACGGGGTGTGCAGAGCGCGCACCTCGGCCTCGATCTTGCGCCCCAGCTCCCACGGCTTGAGGCCCACCCGCAGATACGGCCGCTTGACCGCGAACGGCACCTGCCAGGCCACCCGCATCTGGGTCTTCGGATCGGCCCCGAAGGAGAGATGGCGGCCGAAGGGGGCGACGAGGGAGCCGTCGACCGCGGTGGTGGCGGGCGAGGACAGCAGGGTGGGCGAGACCGCCTGCGCCGAACCGGCCAGCAGGCCGGAGCCCGCGACCACACCCGCGGTGGCCGCCGAGGTGCGCAGCAGACCGCGGCGGGTCAGCTTCGTACGGAGGTACTCATGCTGCTCGGGCATGCTCAGCCGGGCCGCGAGCCGCTCCGGTATACCGACGCGGGGGAGATGCGAGGGCAGGGGGCCGGACCCCCGGGAAGGTGCAGTCATGCGTTGAATTTCGCAGTGCGAGCCGTCCACAGTGGGGCGTAGGGGTGAACGGCAGCTGACCGGCTTCCCATGTGTCCGTATGACGGACGTTACGTGTCAATCAATGGGACGGAGAGTAGGGTCCAGGCATGTCTCGCACCATTCGCCTCGCAGTGATCCCCGGTGACGGTATCGGCCAGGAAGTCGTGGCCCAGGGCCTGAAGGTCCTGACGTCGGTACTCCCGCAGGACGTCAAGCTGGAAACCAAGGAATACGACCTCGGGGCCAAGCGATGGCACGAGACCGGCGAAACGCTCCCGGATACGGAACTCGAGTCGCTCAAGCAGCACGACGCCATCCTGCTCGGCGCGATCGGCGACCCGTCGGTGCCGTCCGGAGTGCTCGAGCGCGGACTGCTGCTCAAGCTCCGCTTCGCCTTCGACCACTACGTCAACCTGCGGCCGTCCAAGCTCTTCCCGAACACCGCCACACCGCTCGCCGGCCGCCCCGAGATCGACTTCGTCGTGGTCCGTGAGGGCACCGAGGGCCCCTACACCGGCAACGGCGGCTCGCTGCGCACCGGCACCCCCGCCGAGGTCGCCACCGAGGTCAGCCTCAACACCGCCTACGGCGTGGAGCGCGTGGTCCGGGACGCGTACGAGCGGGCCAACGCCCGCCCCCGCAAGAAGCTGACGCTGGTCCACAAGAACAACGTCCTGGTCTACGCCGGCCACATGTGGAAGAACATCTTTGACAAGGTCGGCCAGGAGTACCCCGAGGTCACCACCGACTATCTGCATGTCGACGCGGCGACGATCTTCTTTGTCACACAGCCCGAGCGGTTCGATGTGATCGTCACCGACAACCTCTTCGGCGACATCCTCACCGACCTCGCCGCGGCCGTCACCGGTGGCATCGGCCTGGCCGCCTCCGGAAACATCAACCCGACCGGCGAGTTCCCCTCGATGTTCGAGCCGGTGCACGGCTCCGCCCCGGACATCGCGGGCACCGGCAAGGCCGACCCGACGGCGACGATCCTGTCCGTCTCCCTGCTGCTGCGCCACCTCGGCCACGAGACCGAGGCGGCCCGCATCGAGGAGGCCGTCGCGGCCGACCTGGAGGCCCGGGACGGCACCGCCCGCACGACGGACGAGATCGGCGACGCCCTCGCCGCGCGCGTAGCGGGCTGAGGCCCGCAGCGCACCCACCAGCAGCACCGACAGCGCCGGGCCCCACGGGGGTCCGGCGCTGTCCGCATTTCCGGCCGCCGTCCCGCCCTGTGCTACCGCCGGGTTGGATGCGACCATCAGACCCGGTGACCGTACACATGTGGACGCCGACGGCCCCCTACGAGCGATAATCGGACGCGGGGGCCGCCGTCCACGAGGAAACTCGGACGTCCCAGTAACGACCGGTACGTCAAGTAACCGCCGTACGCGGCCGCCGCCAACCGCACCGGTGCGGACCACGCAGTGAAGGACATGCATTCATGACGACGCCCACGATCGAGCTCAAGCCCTCCTCGCACCCGCTGTCCGACGCGGAGCGGGAGAAGATCCTCGCCGGCCCCGGCTTCGGCCGCTACTTCACCGATCACATGGTGACGATCAAGTGGACCGAGGGACGGGGCTGGCACGACGGCGAGCTCGTGCCGTACGGGCCGCTCTCCCTCGACCCGGCGACCAACGTCCTGCACTACGCGCAGGAGATCTTCGAGGGCCTCAAGGCATACCGTCAGCCCGACGGCACCGTCGCCACCTTCCGCCCCGACGCCAACGCCCGGCGCTTCCAGGCCTCGGCCCGCCGTCTGGCCATGCCGGAGCTGCCCGTCGAGACCTTCATCGAGGCCTGCGACCTGCTCGTCCAGCAGGACAAGGACTGGGTGCCCGCGCACGGCGGCGAGGAGTCGCTCTATCTGCGCCCGTTCATGATCGCGACCGAGGTCGGTCTGGGCGTGAAGCCCGCCAACGAGTACCTCTTCGTCGTCATCGCCTCGCCCGCCGGCGCGTACTTCGCCGGCGGCGTCCGGCCGGTCTCCATCTGGCTGTCCGAGAACCGGGTGCGCGCCGTCCCCGGCGGCATGGGCGACGCCAAGACCGGCGGCAACTACGCCGCCTCGCTGCTCGCCCAGGCCGAGGCCGCGGTGCACGGCTGCGACCAGGTCGCCTACCTCGACGCCGTGGAGCACAAGTGGGTCGAGGAGCTCGGCGGGATGAACCTGTACTTCGTCTACGGCGACAAGATCGTCACGCCCACGCTGTCTGGCTCCCTCCTCGCCGGTGTCACCCGTGACTCCCTGCTGTCCGTCGCCCGTGACCTCGGCTACCAGGCGGAGGAGGCCCGGGTCTCCATCGACCAGTGGAACGCGGACACCGCGAACGGCACGCTGACCGAGGTCTTCGCCTGCGGTACGGCCGCCGTGATCACCCCGGTCGGCACGGTCAAGAGCGCGGCCGGCGAGTGGACCCAGTCCGGTGGCGAGCCCGGCAAGGCCACGCTGAGGCTGCGCGAGGCGCTCCTCGACGTCCAGCGCGGTATCGCCGAGGACACGCACGGCTGGATGCACCGCCTGGGCTGAACCCGCGCCCGCCCGTACGCAACCGAGGCCGCCCCCGACGCGATGTCGGGGGCGGCCTCGGTCGTGCCGGCGTCGGCTCAGCCGGCCTCCACGGCTGCCTCCACGGGGGGCGCCGCTGGGGTCGCCGCAGGGGTCGCCGCGGCGGCGCGGACCGCCGGAACCGGGCGCGGCTGCCCGGCGCTGAGGGCCAGGTAGGCGGTGGCCGTGACGGCCGCGGCCATCAGGAAGCTGAAGTCGATGCCGCCGGTGAACTCGACCAGCGGGCCGGTGTACGTCGGGTAGGCGTCGACGCCCAGCACACCGACGATCGCGCCGAGGACCCAGGCGAGGGTGGCGCGGACGTTCCAGCCGGCCTGGAACCAGTAGACGCCACCGACGGTGCGGCGGTTGTAGACCTGGAGCGACGCCTCGTCGTACCGGCCGCGGCAGCGGATGTAGTTGATGAGGGTGATGACGGCCCAGGGGGTGCCGGCCGCGGTCAGCATCAGCACGAACGCGGTCATCGCGTCCTGCGCCTCCCACAGGAAGTGACCGCCGAAGACGAGCGCGGTGGAGAAGGCGGCCACGACGTACGTGGCCTGGGTGCGGGTGGCCTTCGGCAGGATCGCGTCGAGGTCCAGACCCATGCTGTAGAGCATCAGACCGGCGTTTCCGACCGAGCCGGCGGAGGCGGCGAGCAGCAGCGGGACGAGGAACCAGAACGGTGCCTGGGCGACGAGCGGTCCGGCGTAGTCCTCGAAGCCGCCGATGCACAGCGCGGTGAAGGTACCGAACAGCTGCGGCACCAGCAGGCCGATCACCAGACCGACATAGGTGCAGCCGAGGACGGCCTTGGCGCTGTGCCGCTTGGGCGAGATGTAGCGGGTGTAGTCGCCGAGCAGGGTGATGAAGGCGATCGGGCCGCTGAGGCCGGCGGCGACGGTGGCCAGGATCCAGGTCGTCCAGAAGTCGCCGAGCAGGTACTCGCTGCCGGCGACCGGCGCGGGGTCGAAGTGGCCCGCGTAGGCGAACAGGCCGAGCACCAGCAGGATCGTCATGCCGATGGACAGCACGCGGCTCATGCGGAGCAGCAGCTTGTAGCCGTAGACGGCGCCGAAGGCGGTACAGAAGGCCAGGACCGCGTAGACGACGCCGTAGCTCACGCCGCCGGCCGGCAGGCCGAGGAGACGGTTCAGCGTGCCGACCATGGCATCGCCGCCCACCCAGAGGGTGAGCGCGGTGTAGCCCAGGGAGAGCAGCAGGCCGATGATCGAGCCCAGCAGGCGGCCGCGGACGCCGAAGGCGGCGCCGCTGCTGGTGGAGAGGTTCGTCGCGGTGCGCAGGGAGACCAGCGACAGCGGGGCGACGAGGGCACTGCCGACCACGGTTCCGATGACCAGAGAGCTCAGCGACGCCCACCAGCCGAGTCCGAAGGAGACCGGTAGCCAGCCGAAGATCACTACGCCGAGTGCGAGGTTCGATCCGAGCAGGAGGGAAATGAGGTCGCGAGGTCGGCTGGTGCGTTCCTCGTCCGGGATCGTGTCGACTCCGCGTTGTTCGATCGGCATGAGGGCTCCCCTGAGAGGCCGGAACAGTGGTGTGTGGCAGTGCTCGATGGCTGCTGTGTGCAGTGCTCCGTGAGCGGCGTTCGCCCGGTGACTGCGGGCGAAATCTGGCGATGTTCTTCTTGATCACCTCGGTGGTGATCGCTGTCTGCTCTTCTCGGAGATCAGGGTGCTGATCTTTGAGCGGCGCTCTATGCGGCTCGCTGAGCGCTCGTGAATTAGAGCAGCGCTCAATGTGACTCATAGATGTGCTCCAGGTCAATGCTTCCTTCTCGACTTTTTGCGAGTTAGAGTGGTGCTCAAATCAAGTCTCGAACTGGAGGTGCGACGGGATGCGGCTGACCCCCACGGAACGCGACCGGCTGCTGCTCTTCAATGCGGCACAGCTGGCGCGGTCGCGCCGCTCCCGCGGACTGAAGCTGAATGTGCCCGAGGCGACCGCGGTGATCGCGGACACAGTCTGCGAGGCGGCGCGGGACGGGCGCCGCCTCGCTCAGGCCATCGAGGCGGGCCGCAATGCGCTGGGCCCGGACGATGTGCTGCCGGGCGTCGCCGACGTGGTCGGCGACGTCATGGTCGAGGCCGTCTTCGACGACGGCTCCCGCCTCGCGGTGGTCAGCGACCCGATCCGCGGCGGCGCCCCCGAGGGTGAGCCCGCCGGCGACGCGGACGAGACCGCAGTCCCCGGCGCGGTGCTCCCCGGCCCCGCCGACCCGGAGCCCGTACCCGCGGTCACGGTGACCGTGCACAACACGGCGAGCGTGCCGATCAGCGTCACCTCCCACTTCCACTTCTTCGAGGCCAACCCGCGGCTGGACTTCGACCGCGCCGCGGCCTACGGCATGCGGCTGTGCGTCCCGGCCGGCTCGTCCGAGCGGTTCGATGCGGGCGGCACCCATGAGGTCGGTCTGGTCCCGATCGGCGGCGAGCGGATCGCGATCGGCTTCGCCGGGCTGGTCGACGGCCCGCTGGACGCACCGGGGGCAAAGACGGAAGCGCTGCGGCGGGCGGTCGCCTGCGGCTACCTGGGAGCGGAGGAGCAGGCATGACAGGCAGCATCGACCCGCACGAGTACGCATCGGTGCACGGCCCGCGGGCCGGCGACCGGGTCGTCCTCGGCGACTCGGGCCTGGTCGTCCGCGTCGAGTCCGACTCCCAGAAGCACGGCGACGAGTTCCTGGCCGGCTTTGGCAAGACCGCCCGTGACGGGCTGCACCTCAAGGCCGCATCGCTGCGCGAGACCTGCGATGTGGTGATCAGCAACGTCCTGGTCATCGACGCGGTGCAGGGCATCCGCAAGACGTCCATCGGCCTCCGCGAGGGCCGCATCCACGCGATCGGCCGGGCCGGCAACCCCGACACCCTCGAGGGCGTCGACGTCGTCGTCGGCACGGGTACGTCCATCGTCTCCGGCGAGGGCATGATCGCCACCGCGGGCGCCGTCGACACCCACGTCCACCTGCTCTCGCCGCGTGTCATGGAGGCCTCGCTGGCCTCCGGCGTGACCACCGTCATCGGCCAGGAATTCGGCCCCGTATGGGGCGTCGGCGTCAACTCCCCCTGGGCGCTCGGCCACGCCTTCAGCGCCTTCGACGCCTGGCCGGTCAACATCGGCTTCCTGGGCCGCGGCTCCTCCTCCGGCGAGGATCCCCTCGTCGAGGCGCTGGCCGAGGGCGGCGCCCTGGGCTTCAAGGTGCACGAGGACATGGGCGCGCACGCCCGCGCGCTGGACACCGCGCTGCGCGTCGCCGAGGAGCACGACGTCCAGGTGGCGCTGCACAGCGACGGCCTGAACGAATGCCTCTCCGTCGAGGACACCCTGCGTGTGCTGGACGGCCGGACCATCCACGCCTTCCACATCGAGGGCTGCGGCGGCGGGCACGTCCCCAACGTCCTGAAGATGGCCGGCGTCCCCAACGTCATCGGCTCCTCCACCAACCCCACCCTCCCCTTCGGGCGGGACGCGGTCGCCGAGCACTACGGCATGATCGTCTCGGTCCATGACCTGAAGACCGACCTGCCGGGCGACGCCGCCATGGCCCGCGACCGCATCCGGGCCGGCACGATGGGCGCCGAGGACGTGCTGCACGACCTCGGGGCGATCGGCATCACCTCCTCCGACGCCCAGGGCATGGGCCGCGCGGGCGAGACCGTACGCCGTACCTTCGCGATGGCCGGAAAGATGAAGGCCGAGCTCGGCCCGATGGACGGCGACGGCGCCCACGACGACAACGCCCGCGTCCTGCGCTACATCGCCAAGCTCACCATCAACCCCGCGATCGCCCACGGTCTCTCGCACGAGATCGGGTCGATCGAGGTCGGCAAGATGGCCGACATCGTGCTCTGGTCGCCGCAGTACTTCGGCGCCAAGCCGCAGCTGGTGCTGAAGTCCGGCTTCCCCGCCTACGGCGTCACCGGCGACCCGAACGCCGCCACCGACACCTGCGAACCGCTGGTGCTCGGCCCGCAGTTCGGTGCGCACGGCGCCACCCCCGCCGAGATCTCCGTCGCCTTCGTCGCGCGCGCCGCGGCCGAGGGCGGCATGGACGGCATGCCCACCCGCCGCCGCCGCGTCGCCGTCCGCGGCACCCGCGGCATCGGCCCCGCCGACCTGATCCACAACTCCCGCGTCGGACAGGTGCAGGTGGACGGCGGCAGCGGCCTGGTCACCCTCGACGGTGACCCGATGCGCTCCGACCCGGCCGACACGGTGTCGCTCTCGCGCCTGTACTTCCTGTGACCCGGCCGGCTGTAACGCCGTTACAGCCGGCCCGGCACGCGCTCGACCGACTTGCTCACTCCCGCTCACTACGAGGACCCCACATGAACACTCCCGTCGCCGACGGCTTCTCCATGCCCCCGGAGTGGGCACCTCACGAACGCACCTGGATGGCCTGGCCCGGCCCCAACTTCACCTTCGGCGAGGAAGGCGGCGAGACGCTCGCCGAGGCCCGCAAGGCCTGGGCCACCGTCGCCCGCGCGGTGCGGCAGTACGAGCCGGTCACCGTCGTCGCGGGCCCCGGCCAGCTGGAGGGCGCCCGCGCCCTGCTCGGCGACGGCATCGACCTGGTCGAGCGGCCGCTGAACGACGCCTGGATGCGCGACATCGGCCCCACCTTCCTCACCGACGGCAAGGGCAACCTCGCCGCCGCCGACTGGGTCTTCAACGGCTGGGGCGCCCAGGACTGGGCCCGCTGGGACCTCGACGAGAAGATAGCCGAGCAGGTCGCGGGCCTGGCCGACGCCCGCCGCTACGCCACCGACCTGGTCAACGAGGGCGGCGGCATCCACGTCGACGGCGAGGGCACCGTCCTGCTCACCGAGACCGTCCAGCTCGACCCGGGCCGTAACCCCGGCCGCTCCCAGGAGGAGGTCGAGGCCGAGATCCACGCCCACCTCGGCACCACCAAGGCGATCTGGCTGCCGCGCGGCCTCGCCGCCGACTACGGCCGGTTCGGCACCCGCGGCCATGTCGACATCGTCGCCGCCTTCGCCCGCCCCGGCGTCGTGATGGTCCACACCCAGCCCGACCCGGACCACCCCGACCACGCGATCTGCAACGAGATCGTCAAGCTGCTGCGCGCTTCCACGGACGCCAAGGGCCGCACGCTGGAGGTCGTCGAGATCCCCGCTCCCACCGTCATCGAAGAGGACGGCGAGCTGGTCGACTACTCCTACATCAACCACCTCCAGTGCAACGACGGCATCGTCCTGTGCGCCTTCGACGACCCGCGCGACGAGGAAGCGGCCGCCATCTTCCGCCGGCTCTTCCCCGGCCGGACGGTGACCCTGGTGGACGCCCGTACGATCTTCGCAGCGGGTGGCGGTATCCACTGCATCACCCAGCAGCAGCCGAAGGTCTGAGCCACGTCAGACCCCGCCGTCCCCGGAGGTCCCCCTCGTGTCCGGTCCCGCGCCCGCGCGCCGTCCCCGGCGGCGGCTCAACCAGCCCCGTGAACAGGTGCTCGCCGCGGCGATGGCCACCATCGCCGCGGAGGGACTGGACCGGCTGACCATGGCGGGCCTCGGCCGTGAGGTCGGCATGAGCAGCGGCCACATCCTGTACTACTTCGGCACCAAGGACGAGCTGCTCCTGCAGACCCTCCAGTGGAGCGAGGAGCAGCTCGGCGCCGAACGCCGGGCCGCCCTCTCCCGCCGCGTCCCGGCCCGCGAACGCCTGGACGCCCTCGTCGACCTCTACCTCCCCGAAGGCCACCGCGACCCGCGCTGGACCCTCTGGCTGGAGGTCTGGAACCGTTCCCAGAACGCCGACGACAACGCCCGCGAACGCCAGCTCGAGCTGGAACTCGCCTGGCACCGCGACCTCGTGGCCCTCCTGGTCGAGGGCACCTCCAAGGCCGAATTCCGCCCCGTGGACCCCGAACGCTTCGCCACCCGCACCCGCGCCCTCCTCGACGGCTTCGGCACCCACCTGGTGGTGGGCCTGCCGGGCATCGACCGGGAACTGGTGCGGCGGCATGTGGCGGAATTCCTGGACGAGTCACTGACCCCGTAGGAGCCGCCGGACACCCGGTGTCCGGGCGGTGGCGCCGTCCCGCAGAGCCCGCCGCCCGGCCCGCGACGTCTGCAGCCGCTATGTCCCCTGCCGGAAACGGCGGCGGTACCACTCGACCGCCTCCTCCGGTGAATAGTTGGGCAGCGCACTGACGTGCCCGTCCGCCTTGGAAATCGCGATATGTGAGCCTCCCGGGTCCCTCGGACCTGCGTCGGGAGCCCTGGGCGGAAACACCGGATACACCAAGTAGCCGATGTCGAATTCATGGACATGGAGCGTTGGCCGCTCCCCGTCCGGCCAGACACTCGGGAAATGGTTCCGCCCGATCTCCAGCGCCTCGTCGGCGTGGGCGGGGACGGGGCGGCGGCCTATGGGCGGTTGTGGTTCGGACATATCACTTCTCTCTGCTCAACTCGGGGCCTGGCATCGTGGACTGCGCGGACAGCAAGGCCGGTCCGCTCAGATGGAGAGTGCTCCCTTGAAGCGGGAGTTGGGGAATTCGGCGGCGGTCGTGGCCGGCCGGCCGTGGTCGTGCAGCGGGATGGCGTTCAGGAGAAGATCCGGCACGCCGTCTCCCGCTTGCCGCCCGGCGTCCGGTACGTGATCGAATCCTCGTGATGGCTGTACGCGGCGGAGACACCCATGGCCAGGGTTGCCGGTCGCACGTCGCACAGCCCCAGGGCCTTTACGGCGCCGGAAACCCGGTCGGCGGGGACGGCGAGCCGGTCCTCGGGGGACAGGGCGTTTGCGCCGCCGAGTTCCGCGAGGGCCTGGAGGGCGTGGCGGCGGAGCCGGCCGGGCCCGTGGCGGCGGATGTCGTGCAGGGCGGCGGTGACCGGCTCGCCCACGCGGGAGAGCTCGCCCATGCGGGAGAGACAGTGGAAGACCCCCTGTGCCTCCATGCTTCCGCGTGCGCACGAGGCCAGGAGGGGGCCGACCGCGACCGGTCCCAGAGCGGTCAACTGCTCCACCGCCGCACGGTATTCATCGCGCCGGCCGGCCTGGAGGGTCTCGACAAGTGCCTCGACGGACGGCCCGGTGTGGTCGCTCATGCCCCGACTTTAAGCGGTGTGCGGCGGGCGCGGCCGCGTGCCCGCCGTGTACGCAACGCACGCAAGTACGCACGATCGTTGCCGATGCCGCTCTTGCCGACGGCCCCGTCCTCCGCAACCGTGATCGGCTATGGGACGAGAGCAGTGGAAAAAGATCTGGGTCGGCTCGGCCGGCAACATGGTGGAGTGGTTCGACTGGTTCGTCTACGCCAGCTTTGCCATCTATTTCGCGGATTCGTTCTTCCCCAAGGGGAATGACACCGCGAACCTCATGAACACCATGGGGATCTTCGCCGTCGGCTTCTTCATGCGGCCGGTGGGCGGCTGGGTGCTGGGGCGGGTGGGGGACCGCAAGGGCCGTAAGGCCGCGTTGACGCTGACCGTCACGCTGATGTCCGCGTCGGCGGTCCTGATCGCCATCGCACCCACGTACGGGGTGGCCGGCTACGGAGGCGTGGCCGTTCTGCTGATCGCCCGGATGCTCCAGGGGCTGTCGGTCGGCGGGGAGTACGCGGCCAGCGCGACCTATCTCACCGAGGCGTCCGCGCCGGGTCAGCGCGGCTTCGCCTCCAGCTTCCAGTATGTGTCGATGACCGCGGGTCAGCTGCTCGGTCTCGGCCTGCAGATCGTGCTGCAACGCACCCTGTCCGAGGACGCGTTGCACAGCTGGGCCTGGCGGATCCCCTTCATCGTCGGCGCGCTGGGCGCCGCCGTCGTCTTCTATCTGCGCCGCAACATGCTGGAGACCGAGGTCTACGCCGGGGACGACGCCGCCCACTCCGACCCCGACCGCGGCACCCTCAAGGCGCTGCTGGCCCACAAGCGCGAGGCGTTCCTGGTCATCGCGCTGACCATGGGCGGCACCGTCGCGTACTACACGTCCACGACCTACCTCACCAAGTACCTCGCCACCAGCGCCGGGATGGACAAGCCGACCGCCTCGCTGGTCAGCTTCTGTGCGCTGTTCGTCTTCATGTGCCTGCAGCCGCTGGCCGGGATGCTGTCCGACCGGATCGGCCGGCGTCCGCTGCTGATCACCTTTGCGGTCGGGTCGACGTTCCTGACCGTCCCGATCATGATGCTGCTCCGGGGCGCGGGCAGCTTCTGGCCGGCTCTGGGGCTCTCGCTCCTCGCGCTGGTCGTTATCACCGGCTACACCTCCATCAACGCCTGCGTGAAGGCGGAGCTGTTCCCGACCGGCATCCGTGCGCTGGGTGTGGCCCTGCCGTACGCCATCGCCAACGCCCTGTTCGGCGGCACCGCGGAATACGTCGCCCTGTGGTTCAAGAAGGGCGGCATCGAGTCCGGCTACTACTGGTACGTGGCGGGCTGCGCCGCCGTTTCGCTGATCGTCTATCTGGCCATGCGCGAGACCCGCGACATCGATCTGCACCGGGTGGGCAAGGGCGCCACGGACGACACCGAGGGCGAGCGCCTGCTCGCATCCTGAGACGGACAAAGCGGCGGGGGTGGTCGTGTGCCAGACTGCCCCCGTGCTCTCGTTCGCCATGATTATTGGCAGCAGGCGCGCCGGTCCGCAGTGACCGTCCCGTACGAACCGAGTACGGCGCGGCCATCGTCGTCCCAGACCCGCGCGCAGACCTCTCGCACCCGCGAGAGGTTTTTTCGTTTCCGGCCCACCATTCACCGGAGGCGGAGCGCGAGGGATCATGGAGGGACGGTGGAACCGGTTATTCCGGTAGACCGAGACCCGACAGGAGCCAGACCAGCATGACGGACGTACCCGAACACGCCGTGTCCGACGACTTCCATGTCTTCGACACGACGCTGCGCGACGGCGCGCAGCGCGAGGGCATCAATCTGACCGTCGGCGACAAGCTGACCATCGCCCGGCACCTGGACGACTTCGGCGTGGGCTTCATCGAGGGCGGCTGGCCCGGCGCCAACCCCCGCGACACCGAGTTCTTCGAGCGGGCCCGTGCGGAGATCGACTTCCGGCACGCGCAGCTCGTCGCGTTCGGCGCCACCCGCAAGGCGGGCGTCCGCGTCGAGGACGACCCGCAGGTCGCAGCCCTCCTGGACTCCGGGGCCCCGGTCATCACGCTGGTCGCCAAGTCCCATGTCGGGCATGTGGAACTGGCGCTGCGCACCACCCCGGAGGAGAACCTCGCGATGATCCGCGACACCGTCGCGTATCTGCGCAAGCAGGGTCGCCGGGTCTTCCTCGACTGCGAGCACTTCTTCGACGGCTATGCGCTGGACGCCGTCTATGCCAAGCAGGTGGTACGCACCGCGAGCGAGGCCGGCGCGGATGTGGCGGTGCTCTGCGACACCAACGGCGGGATGCTTCCGGCGCAGGTCACCGCCGTCGTACGGACGGTCCTCGCGGACACCGGCGCGCGGCTGGGCATCCACGCCCAGGACGACACCGGCTGCGCCGTCGCCAACACCCTCGCCGCCGTGGACGCGGGCGCCACCCACGTCCAGTGCACCGCCAACGGCTACGGCGAGCGGGTCGGCAACTCCAACCTCTTCCCGGTCGTCGCCGCGCTGGAGCTCAAGTACGGGCGCCGGGTCCTGCCCGAGGGCAAGCTCGCCGAGACCACCCGGATCTCGCACGCCATCGCCGAGGTTGTCAACCTCACCCCCTCCACCCACCAGCCCTACGTCGGCGTCTCGGCCTTCGCGCACAAGGCCGGGCTGCACGCCTCCGCGATCAAGGTGGACCCGGACCTCTACCAGCACATCGATCCGGCGCTGGTCGGCAACACCATGCGGATGCTGGTCTCCGACATGGCCGGCCGGGCCTCCATCGAGCTCAAGGGCAAGGAGCTCGGCATCGACCTGAGCGGCGACCGCGAGCTGGTCGGCCGGGTTGTGGCGCGGGTCAAGGAGCGGGAGCTGGCGGGCTACACCTACGAGGCGGCCGACGCCTCCTTCGAGCTGCTGCTGCGCGAAGAGGTGGCCGGCAAGGCGGCGCGCTACTTCACGGTGGAGTCCTGGCGGGCGATCGTCGAGGACCGTCCCGACGGTACGCACGCCAACGAGGCGACGGTGAAGCTGTGGGCCAAGGGCGAGCGGATCGTCGCCACCGCCGAGGGCAACGGCCCGGTCAATGCGCTGGACCGGGCGCTGCGGGTGGGCCTGGAGCGGATCTATCCGCAGCTCGCCCACCTGGAGCTGGTGGACTACAAGGTCCGCATCCTGGAGGGCGCCCAGGGCACCGGCTCCATCACGCGGGTGCTCGTCTCCACGAGCGACGGACAGGGTGAGTGGTCCACGGTCGGCGTCGCGGAGAACGTCATCGCGGCGTCGTGGCAGGCGCTGGACGATGCGTATGCGTACGGGTTGCTGCGGGCCGGGGTCGAGCCGCAGGAGTAGGACCGGGTACGCGGATACGGCTCGGGCCCCGGCGCTGGTTGCGCCGGGGCCCTTGCGCAGGCGCGGTACGGTCAGGCCGCCTCGGGCGCGGCCTTGACCGCGGAGATGTCGAACCCGAGCCTGACCTTGTCGCTGACCATCACGCCGCCGGTCTCCAGCGCGGCGTTCCAGGTCAGGCCCCACTCCGAGCGCAGGATCTCCGCGCTGCCCTCGAAGCCGACCCGCTCGGCGCCGTAGACATCGGTGGCCGAGCCGTGGAACTCCAGGTCGATGGTGAGCGGCTTGGTGACGTCCTTGATGGTCAGGTCGCCGGTGATGCGGTAGCGGTCGCCGGCCACCCGCTCGGCGGCGGTGCTGCGGAACGTCATCAGGGGGAAGGCCTCGGCGTCGAAGAAGTCGGCGCTGCGCAGGTGGCCGTCGCGGTCCGCGATGCCGGTGTCGATGCTGGCGATCTTGACGTCGAGGGTGGCGGTGGAGCGGGCCGGGTCGGCGCCGTCGAGGTGCAGTACGCCCTCATGCTCTCCGAACGCGCCGCGGACGTTGGTGACCATCGCGTGCCGGACCGTGAAGCCGATGCTGCTGTGGGCCGGGTCGATGGTGTAGTCGCCGGTCAGCGCGGCCAGCGCGGGGTCCGCCTCAAGGACGGCAGCGGGGGCAGTGGTGCCGGCGGGGGCGGCGGTGCGCTTGGTGCGGGTGAACAGAGCCATGGCTCCTCCTCGAAGACGGTGCGCGGCGGGGGTGCCGCAGGGTTGTTTAACGTTCAACAAGGTCGAGCCTAACAGGTTTGGTTCAATTTTCAACCGTCTCGCCCGGATGGCGGCGGCCGCCGTGCTTCCGGGCGGGTTACGGGCGCCGTTCCGGCGCGGTCATTGCCGTCGCCCGAGCGCCCGTGCTAGACCATCACCAACTCCCAAGTGCGCAGCGCCACCGCCCAGTTGAGGCCCCGATGCCGCCGTGGAGAGGACCGACCGTGCCCGATGTCCCCGCTCCGTCCGCCTGGTCCCGCCGGGGCTTTCTCGCCGCCTCCACGGCGGGTGCGCTGGGCCTCTCGCTCCCTGCCGGGCCCGCGTACGCCGCCCCGGACGACCCCTGTGCCGCCCTCCGGGCCCGCTGGGTCGGCCTCACCCTCGGCACCGGATTCGACCCCGGCGCCGCGCCGTACGCCGCCGCCCTCCGCGAGATGGGTGATCTCGCCTCCGGGTTCCGTACGAGCATGCGGCCCACCGGCGCCTCCCTCTGGCCGGACTGCCCCTATGACCCGCCGGCCGGCATCACCCGCAGCTACGGCCGGCTGAACACCATGAGTCAGGCGTACGCCCAGCCCGGCACCGGCCACACCGGCGACCCGGACCTCGCAGCCGACGTCATCACCGGCCTCGACCACCTCGAGGCCACCGTCTACAACACCCGGACCACCCGCTACGGCAACTGGTGGGAATGGCAGATCGGCACCCCCCGACTCCTCCTCGACACCATGGCGATCCTCGACGAACGGCTGCCTCAGGGCGGCCTCACCGACGCCCAACGCGCCCGCTGCCTCGCCGCCGTCGACCACTTCGTCCCCGACACGATGCTCGGCGACTACACCGGCACCAGCACCGGCGCCAACCGCGTCGACCTGTGCCGCGTCGTCGCCCTGCGCGGCATCCTCGGCCGCGCCCCCGCCAAGCTCGCCCTCGCCCGCGACGCCCTCTCCCCGGTCTTCCCGTACGTGACGAAGGGCGACGGCCTCTACGCCGACGGCTCCTTCGTCCAGCACACCTGGGTCGCCTACTCGGGCACCTACGGCTATGTGCTCCTGGACGGCCTGGGCCGGCTCTTCGCCCTGCTCGACGGCTCTGCCTGGCAGGTCACCGATCCCGCCCGGCAGATCATCTTCGACAGCGTCGAGCACGCCTATGCGCCCCTGCTCTACAACGGCCTGATGATGGACAGCGTCAACGGGCGCGCCATCAGCCGCGGATATCTGCGCAGCGACGAACGGCGCATCCTGCGCAGCGACCACTTCCACGGGCATGCGCTGATTGCCGCCGTGGCGCTGCTCGGCGAGGCCGCGACCGACACCGAGCGCGCCCGCTGGCACGCCATGATCAAGGGCTGGACGGCCCGCGACCGCACGCTGCCCGTCCGCACCGACCGCCAGTACACGGTCGCCGACCTGGCCCGCCTCGCCGCCATCGCCGACGGCCCGGCACCCGCCGCCCCCGAACCCGTGGGCCACCGCCTCTTCCCCGCCATGGACCGCGCCGTCCACCGCCGCCCCGGCTGGGCCGCCGGCCTGGCCATGGCCTCCGACCGCATCGCGTACTACGAGAACGGCAACGGCGAGAACCCGCGCGGCTGGCACACCGGTGCCGGGATGCTCTCCTGGTGGCCCGCCGACTCCGGGGGCGACCAGTACACCGACGCCTTCTGGCCCACCGTCGACCCGTACCGCCTGCCCGGCACGACCGTCTCCACCAAGCGGCTGGCCGACAACGAAGGCGGCGGCTGGGGCGAACCGAAGCCCGCCGCCCGCTGGGTCGGCGGCACCACGGACGGCGAATTCGCCGCCGTCGGACAGGACCTACGGGGCCTGGCCTCGACCCTCACCGCCAAGAAGTCCTGGTTCTGCCTCGCGGACACGGTCGTCTGCCTGGGCGCCGGGATCACCGCACGGGACGGCGTACCGGCCGAGACCGTCGTCGACAACCGGGCGCTGGGGGAGCGGGGCACCGCACAGCTGACCGTCGACGGCGTGCAGCAGCCCGGCACCCTCGGCCGGACCACGTCCTACCGGCGGGCCCACTGGGCCCACCTGGCCGGACACGGCGGTTACGTCTTCCCCGGCGGCGCCCCGCTGACCGTACGGCGCGAGGCCCGCACCGGCTCCTGGCACGACATCAACACCGGCTCCGACCCGGCCCCGCTCACCCGCCGCTACCTGACCCTCTGGCACGACCACGGCACCGACCCCACCGACGCCCGCTACACCTACCTCCTCATGCCGGGCGCCCCCGCGCGCACCCTCGCCGCCCGCGCCGCCGACCGGCACTGGCTCACCGTGCTCGCCAACGACGCCACCCGGCAGGCCGTACAGGTGCACTCCCTCGGCGTAACGGCCGCCAATTTCTGGCGGGCGGGCGGCGCGGGGAAGCTCACCAGTGGCGGCCCGGCGAGCGTGCTGGTACGGGAGCGGGGGCGGACCGCGGTGCTCTGCGCCGCCGCCCCCGAGCGCACCGGTGCGCCCCTGGAGATCACCTGGTCCCGGCCGGTCCGCGCGGTCCTCGGCCACGATCCGTCCGTCGAGGTCGTGGCCACCGTCCCCGCGCTGCGCCTGCGCATCACGCCCGGCACCGTCTGCGCCACCCACACCTGCACGGCCGTCCTCGCCTGACCGGCTGCACCGCCCACCGGTCCGTACAGCACCACGGCCCGAGCCTTTGTGGGCCTCATACAGTCGGAGTACGCCGCCGCCACCCGTTCGGGGGCCCGGACGCGCAACGCATACAGCAGGATTCTGTGCTGCCTGCCCACGAAATCGCACCCGACGTTGTACGAAACCAACATCGGTGTGGCGGGGTCCGCCCACGTACCGTCGATACATGACCACTGTCGAAGATGCGCCCGCCGGTGCCAACGACGCCCGCGGGCGCGTCGCCGAACTGCACGCCATCCGTGAGCAGGCTCGGCGAGGCCCCAGCGAGCGTGCCACCGAAGCCCAGCGCGCGAAGGGCAAGCTGACCGCCCGCGAGCGGATCGAGCTGCTGCTGGACGAGGGTTCGTTCAACGAGGTCGAGCCGCTGCGGCGGCACCGGGCGACGGGCTTCGGCCTGGAGGCCAAGAAGCCCTACACCGACGGCGTGATCACCGGCTGGGGCACCGTGCACGGCCGCACCGTCTTCGTCTACGCCCACGACTTCCGGATCTTCGGCGGCGCGCTGGGCGAGGCGCACGCCACCAAGATCCACAAAATCATGGACATGGCCATCCAGGCCGGGGCGCCCCTGGTGTCCCTGAACGACGGCGCGGGTGCCCGTATCCAGGAGGGCGTCTCGGCGCTCGCCGGCTACGGCGGCATCTTCCAGCGCAACACCAAGGCCTCGGGCGTCATCCCGCAGATAAGCGTCATGCTCGGCCCCTGCGCCGGCGGCGCCGCGTACAGCCCCGCCCTCACGGACTTCGTCTTCATGGTCCGCGAGACCTCGCAGATGTTCATCACCGGTCCGGACGTCGTCCGTGCGGTCACCGGCGAGGAGATCACCCAGAACGGCCTCGGCGGCGCCGACGTCCACGCCGAGACCTCCGGCGTGTGCCACTTCGCGTACGACGACGAGCAGACCTGCCTCGAAGAGGTCCGCTACCTCCTCTCCCTCCTCCCGTCCAACAACCGGGAGAACCCGCCGACGGTCGACTGCGAGGACCCGGCCGACCGCAGCGGCGACGCCCTGCTCGACCTGGTGCCGGCCGACGGCAACCGCCCGTACGACATGCACAAGGTCATCGAGGAGATCGTCGACGACGGCGACTTCCTCGAGGTCCACGAGCGCTGGGCGACCAACATCATCTGTGCGCTCGCCCGCCTGGACGGCCGCGTGGTCGGCATCATCGCCAACCAGCCCCAGTCCCTCGCCGGCGTCCTGGACATCGAGGCCTCCGAAAAGGCCGCCCGCTTCGTCCAGATGTGCGACGCCTTCAACATCCCGCTCATCACACTCCTCGACGTCCCCGGCTTCCTCCCCGGCGTCGACCAGGAACACGGCGGCATCATCCGCCACGGCGCCAAGCTGCTGTACGCGTACTGCAACGCCACCGTCCCGCGCATCTCCATCGTGCTGCGCAAGGCCTACGGCGGCGCCTACATCGTCATGGACTCGCAGTCCATCGGCGCCGACCTGACCTACGCCTGGCCGACGAACGAGATCGCGGTCATGGGCGCGGAAGGCGCCGCCGGCGTCATCTTCCGGCGGCAGATCGCCGATGCCGAGGACCCCGAGGCGATGCGCGCGCGCATGGTCAAGGAGTACAAGTCCGAGCTGATGCACCCGTACTACGCGGCCGAGCGCGGGCTGGTCGACGACGTCATCGACCCGTCCCACACCCGCGAGGTGCTGATCCGCTCGCTGGAGATGCTGCGCACCAAGCACGCGGACCTGCCGGCCCGCAAGCACGGCAACCCGCCCCAGTAGTCACGCCACGCATCCGCCTTCACCGACTTCACAGAATCGAGAAGACCCACCGTGAAGAGTCCTGTCGCCCAGCCCATCCGCGTGGAAAAGGGCCAGGCCAGCGAGGAAGAGCTCGCCGCCCTGACCGCCGTCCTCCTGGCCCGCGCCGCCCATCGTCCGGCCGTCACCCCGCCCCGCCCCCGCCACACCGCGGCCCGCTGGCGCCGGCTGGAGCGGCAGGGCGGCTTCCATGGGGCCACCAGCTGGCAGCGGTGACGCTGCGCTTGGCTTTTTCCCCACGTTGTCGGCTGTCCCGCCGTGGTGGGTTCTCGCCGTTGCGCCTGCGGCGGGCGTGGTGTTGTCGGGTGCCCCATCACTGGGTCCACTGACCCCACTTGACCACGTACGTACACCCCCACCGGTCTTCCCCACCCACAATGGGGAGGCGCCGGGCCGCAGGACGAAGTCCGGAGGCCCGGCGCCGCAGCCGAACAGCCCCGCGCAGCGGCAACCGCCCGCCGCAGGCGCAACGGCGGCACAGCCCGACGAGTCGGCCCAGGCAAAGCGCAGCGAACGGGCCGCAGGCGCAATGGCGGCACAGCCCGACGAGTCGGCCCAGGCAAAGCGCAGCGAACGGGCAACGGCGGCAGACCCCCACGGCGGGGCAGCCAAAACGTCGGCCCGGGCCAAGCGCAGCGAACCGGCTAAATCAAGGCGTAGGTTCACCCCAACCCTGCGGAGCAGAGCTGTTCACGGGGAGATCCCCGTGCTGGCATGCGCTCGTCATTCCTCTCCTGGAGTTCCCGCGCCGCGGGGCCTAGGACGACCGGAAGGAAGTGCCCATGCTCAGCACTCTCGGTGCTGGTGCCGCAGCGGCATCCCTGCTCCTCGCCGGATCGGCATCCCCCACCCCCACGGCCCGGATCGGCGACGAACCGCCGACCGGCAAGATCACCATCAGCGTCGCCACGGTGAACGGTTCGGGCTGCAGACCCGGCAGCGCCGCCGTGGCCATCGCCCCGGACAACACCGCGTTCACCGTCACGTACAGCGAATACCTCGCCCAGGCGGGCGGCAGCAGCAAGCCCACCGACGCCCGCAAGAACTGCCAGATCGCGCTGGACGTGCACGTCCCCCAGGGCTTCACCTACGCGATCGCCAGGGCCGACTACCGCGGCTACGCCTCCCTGGCCCCGGGCGCCAAGGGGCTGGAGCAGGCCGGTTACTACTTCCAGGGCCAGCAGGAGACGGCCCGTAAGAGCCACGGCTTCACCGGCCCGTACGACTCCAACTGGCAGACGTCGGACGAGACCGAGGTCGATGCGCTGGTCTACGCCCCGTGCGGCGAGCAGCGCTACTTCAACATCAACACCGAGCTGCGGGTGGACGCCACGGCCGCCAAGCCCGCGGCCACCAGCTTCATGGCGATGGACTCCACCGACGGCAGCATCAACACCCTCTACCACTTCGCGTGGAAGGAGTGCCCCGCGTCCGGCAAGTAGCCGGTGAAAGGGGCCCGTACGCGCTGCGCGTACGGGCCCCGCAGGGCAACGACAGACCCCCGCACCTGACACAGGTACGGGGGCCTTCGGCGTGCGGTCGGCGCACGGGCACGGGGAGCCCGGACGCGTCCGCGTACTCCCTACCGCAGCCGCGCCATCAGCGCATGCTCAACGAGCGTGATGAGCGCGCTCTTGGCCTCGCTGCGGTGGCGGGCGTCGGTGATGATGATCGGTGCGTCCGGGCCGATCTGCAGGGCCTCACGCACCTCGTCCGGCGTGTACGGCTGGTGTCCGTCGAAGCCGTTGAGGGCGATGACGAACGGCAGGCCGCTGTTCTCGAAGTAGTCGACCGCGGGGAAACAGTCGGCCAGGCGGCGGGTGTCGACCAGCACCACCGCGCCGATCGCGCCGCGGACCAGGTCGTCCCACATGAACCAGAAGCGGTCCTGACCAGGCGTACCGAAGAGGTACAGGATCAGGTCCTGGTCCAGCGTGATCCGGCCGAAGTCCATCGCCACGGTCGTGGTCGTCTTGTCCGGCGCGTGCGTGAGGTCGTCGATCCCCGCCGAGGCGGAAGTCATCACGGCTTCGGTACGCAGCGGATTGATCTCTGAGACGGCCCCGACGAACGTGGTCTTGCCCACGCCGAAGCCGCCCGCCACCACGATTTTCGCGGAGGTGGTGGAGCGGGCTGCACCGCTAGAGCTTGCGAAGTCCACTGAGCACCCTTTCGAGCAGTGTCACATCTGGCTGTCCGCCGGCGGTCTCGTCCCCGCCGGGCTGATGGATGGCGACGAGTCCGGCCTCCGCCAGGTCGGCGACGAGGATCCGGGCGACGCCGAGGGGGATGGAGAGCAGGGCCGAGATCTCAGCCACCGATTTGATCTCGCGGCAGAGGTGGCAGATGCGCTGGTGCTCCGGCAGCTGGCCCTGCAGCCGCGAGGGGTCGGCGGTCGTGCTGACCAGCGCCTCGATGGCGAGCTGGTAGCGCGGCCGGGTCCGTCCTCCGGTCATCGCGTACGGGCGCACGAGCGGATTGTGCGTGCCCCCGGTGGGGGACGGCTCGGGCGCCCGCCGCTGCGGCTGCACCGGCTGGATGCGGGGCGCCTGCGGCTGGTCGTACGGCGACGGCTCGTACGGCTGGGAGTCGTACGGCCGCTGCGGCCGGCGGCTCGGCGCAGACGGGAAGTTGAAGCGGTTGTTATGGGTATCGCCCACAGGTCCGGACTCCTGCCCGGAACCGTACGGGTATCCGCTAGGGGGCGTTGCCACGTCTCCTCCTCCAACTTGCCAATCTGACGCCGGTCGCGCCACCGAACCATAAGGCGCGGTGGCGGGAAACGCACTGCCTGTCTGTTAGTTGAGAAGGCTGCCTTGCAGTTCGGCGCGGAGATCGGGCGTGAGAACGGTGCCCGCGCGGTCGACCAGCAGGGCCATCTCGTAACCGACGAGACCGATGTCGCACTCGGGGTGCGCGAGCACGGCCAGCGACGATCCGTCCGAGACGGACATGATGAAGAGGAAGCCGCGCTCCATCTCCACCACGGTCTGGTTCACGCTCCCGCCCTCGAAGATGCGGGAGGCGCCGGCAGTCAGCGAGGTCAGCCCGGAGGCCACCGCCGCCAACTGATCGGCTCTGTCACGAGGGAACCCCTCGGACATGGCAAGCAGGAGTCCGTCCGCGGAGACCACGACCGTATGGGACACCCCAGGGGTGTTGTCCACGAAGTTGGTGATCAACCAGTTCAGATTCTGCGCCGCCTGGCTCATCGGGCTCACACTAACGCTCCTGATCGTAGGTGCTGCCGGGGCCGAAGCCCTGTTGGTCATTCTGTGATTCCGCGCCCGCGTTGCGTCCCTGCTGGACACCACGGCGCAGATTGCTCAGCCTGCCGCGGACATCCTCCGGGGCGCGGGAGACCTGTGGGCCGCCCTGCGGGGTCTGCTCCGCGGCGCCTTCGACCAGGTTGGCCTTGGGCACCCGCCGGGGGAGGCCGGATGCTGTGACCCCGCCCGCCTTCGGCTCGCGCAGCCGCTCCGCCCGCTGCCAGCGCTCGTCGTTGGAGCTGCGCCATTCGGAGCCGTCCTGGCCGTTGACCGGCGCGCTCCGCTGCTGCGGGGGCGCCACCGGCTCCACGGGCTGCTCCTGCCACTGCTGCGGTGCCTGCGGTGGCTGCTGGCCGTGGCCTCCGCGGCGCGGAAGGCCGGCGTCGGTCAGCGTGGGGCTGCTCGGGGTGGGGGTACCCCCGGTGTGAGCCGGAGGAGGGCCCGGACGGTCGAATGGTACGCGCTCGGACGCATCAGCGGGAGCCGCAGTTGTATTCCGGTCAGATTCCGCTTCGGTCCCGAAGTAGCCGTCGAACGCGGTGCGTTCGGGTCGGCCGCCCTGCTGGAGGGGTTCATCGGAGACGTAGGGGTGCTGGCCGGTGGTCTGCGCGGAGGCCGGATCGCCGAACGCCAGGCCGCCGTGCGACCGGTCGTCGTAGAGCGGCTGATCAGCTTCCGCATATGCCTGCTCCGAGAAGCCGGCGAAGGCATCGTGGGAGCCGGTGGGCGACTCGTCACGGAAGAGCGGATGGTCGTCACCCGGGAAGCCGGCGGCCTGATGGCCGCCCTGGTCGCCGTGGCCGCCCTGGTCGATGTAGCCGCCCGCCTGGGCCTCCAGCGCCGCGCGACGCTCCTCGCGGAGCAGCGAGCGGCCCACCGGGTCCAGGTCGGGGGAGTCGTCCCCCTGGGCGAAACCGCCGTCGTCGTCGAAGCCCAGCTCGGCGGCGGTGCGCTGGTGGCCCTCGTACGGCGCGTGCTGGTGCTCGGGGACGATCCGGGAGACCGTGAAGTCGTCCTCGTACTGGTCCTCGCCGCCACCGCCGTGGGTGATCGCCTCGGGCAGCATCACGAGCGACGTGGTGCCGGCCTGCTCACCGGAGGGCCGCAGCTGGACCCGGATCCCGTGCCGGTCGGCCAGTCGGCCGACCACGAACAGGCCCATCCGCTGGGAGACCGCGGCGTCCACGCTCGGCGGGTTGGCCAGCTTGTGGTTGATGTCCGCGAAGTCCTCGGGGGTCAGCCCGATGCCCTTGTCGTGGATCTCGATCATCACCCGGCCGTCGGGCAGCCGGGTCGCGGCCACCCGCACCTTGGTCTGCGGCGAGGAGAACGTGGTGGCGTTCTCCAGCAGCTCGGACAGCAGGTGCACGAGGTCGGTGACGGCGGTGCCGTGGATCTCGCTCTCGGGGACGCCGGAGAGTTCTATTCGCTCGTACGACTCGACCTCGGACGTCGCCGCGCGCAGCACGTCCACCAGCGGAACCGGCTGGTTCCAGCGGCGGCCGGGCTCCTCGCCCGCGAGGATCAGGAGGTTCTCGCCGTTGCGCCGCATACGGGTCGCGAGGTGGTCGAGCCGGAAGAGGTTCTCCAGCTGGTCCGGGTCCGCCTCGTTGTTCTCGAGGTCGGTGATCAGCGTCAGCTGCCGCTCGATCAGGCTCTGGTTCCGCGTCGAGAGGTTGGTGAAGATCGCGTTGACGTTGCCCCGCAGCAGCGCCTGCTCGGCGGCCAGCCGGACGGCCTCGCGGTGCACCTGGTCAAACGCGCGGGCGACCTCGCCGATCTCGTCGGTGGTGGTGATCGGGATCGGCTGGACGCGGGTGTCGACCCGGCCCGGGTCGGTCCGCGAGAGCTGGTCGACCAGCATCGGCAGCCGCTGCTCGGCGACACCGAAGGCCGCGGTGCGCAGCTGGCGCATGCTGCGGCTCATCCGGCGGGCCATCAGACCGGCCACCACGAAGGCGATGATCAGCGCGGCCACCGCGATGCCGGAGTCGGTGAAGGTGGACCGCTTGGCGTCTTCGGAGATCTGCGCGGCCTCGTTGACCGCCTTGTCCGCGAGGTTCTTCTCGATGGACCGGTACATGGTGAACTTGGCGGTCGCGGCCGCGGACCAGGTTTCGGAGTTGACGCCCCGCGCGGCCAGCGTCTCGGGTGCCGCGCCGGTGGCGATCAGCTTGGTCATCTGCTCGGAGGACGGCGGCGTACGGAACCGCTGGCCGGCCGCCTCCGCCTGCTCCTTGGCCCTCGCGACCTGCTGCTGCGCCGCCTTCTTCAGCGCCGCGGCGTCCGTGTTCAGCCGGGCGACGTCCTCGGGCGTACCGCCGGAGGTGTACTCCTGGATGGCGATGCCTTCCAGGTAGGTGTACGACGAGAACGCGGTCAGCTGCCGCTTGTGCTCCCGGCCGCCCTGCGGGGACGCCGGGTCGACCAGGAGGTGGGTGCCGATCGAGCGCTGCAGCGACGCGGCGGCCTTCGCCAGTGCGACGGCGTAGACGGTGCGGCCGTAGGAGGTGATGTTGCCGGTGCCGAGGCCGAGCTCGTTGGCGAACTCCATCAGCGGGTGCTGGATGCCGACGTAGCTTTCCTCGGTCTTCACGCCGGGCGTCTTGAAGGTGTAGGCGACCTTGCGCAGCGCGTCCAGCTTGGGCTCCACCTTCTCGAACGAGGCGAGCCGGCGCTGGAGGCCGGGCTTGTCCGGCATGGCCTTGGCGGCCTCGTGGAAGCCCTCCGCGGCGTCGTCCGTGGCGGTGCGCGCCTCTTCGACGGCCGGGTCGTCCTTCTGGCCCTTCAGCAGCGGGGCGGCGGTGCGGTCCCGCTCGTCGAGCAAGGCGTTGCTGTAGGAAAGCGCAGCGCGAACGAGTTTCGCGGTGTTCTCCGCATCCTGCGCCTCCTGCCAGGTGGCGAACGAACTGTTCACCCGCAGACCGCCGAAAGCCAGGGCGACCATGACGGGAATCAGCAGGATGGCATTCAGCCGGGTGGCCACCCGCCAGTTGCGCGGCGAGTACTTACCGCCACTGACCGGAGGCTTCGCGATCATGTTCTCGGACGCGTCGGAAGCCGGTACGCCACCACGCGGCGGCGGGGTGAAGTTGCCCCGCCCCGGTTCCTGCGGCTCGGGGCTCGCCTTGCTTCGCCTCACTCGACCAACAACCTCTCGGCGCCGGCACGTACTTGGTGTGCCGTTTCTTCTGGGCGTTACTACTCCGTAGTTCAGCGAATTTCAGCACGTCAGGGCGGTGCCTTCCAAACACTGTGCAAAGGAGGAGAGGGCCCGGAAGAGGCGGAGATAAAAGGGGCGTTAAGGGCGAGCCCCGCCAAAAGGCGGGGCGGTTGTGAGCGCAGCGAAGCCGCACATGCGCGAGGGGTGTCGAACGCCCGTCGATTCACTGTCGAAACGTTATGAAGCAAACTGGCGGGCGTGTCGAAGGACACAGATCCATTCGCGCATGTGCGGAACCGCTTTATCGGAGCCGGGCCATCAGGGCATGTTCGACAAGCGTGATGAGTGCGCTCTTGGCCTCACTGCGGTGCCGGGCATCGGTGGTGATGATGGGCGTCCCGGGACCGATCTGCAGCGCCTCACGGACGTCGTCCGGCGTATAGGGCTGATGCCCCTCGAAGCCGTTGAGGGCGATGACGAACGGCAGGCCGCTGTTCTCGAAGTAGTCGACGGCCGGGAAACAGTCGGCCAGGCGGCGGGTGTCGACCAGTACCACCGCGCCGATCGCGCCGCGGACCAGGTCGTCCCACATGAACCAGAAGCGGTCCTGACCGGGCGTACCGAAGAGGTACAGGATCAGGTCCTGGTCCAGCGTGATCCGGCCGAAGTCCATC
>NZ_JBEZJZ010000095.1:0-31640 GCF_040651455.1 Streptomyces sp. NPDC048483 | reverse complement strand
CGGTGGAGGCCGTCGTAGGAGCCGGGGATGCCCTTGGCGTCCATGATGTCCAGCGCCTCGCGGATCCAGCCGTCCAGGTTGTTCGCGTACTGCTTCTCGGACTTGGCGGCGGCCTTCTTGACCTTCGGCGTGAGGGCCTTGCGCTCGGTGGAGCGGTTGGCGGCCTGCTTCGCGGTGTGCGCCTGCTTGTCGACGGCGGTGACCTTGATGTGGTCGGCGACGGTCGCGGCGACCGCGTGGTCGGCCGGCGTCGCGGCCTGACTCGGCGACGCGAGCGCAACGGCCGCGGCGCAGCTCGCGGTGGCCACCAGCGCCGCGGAGAACTTGTGCGTGCGGCCGGTGCGGGCGGTGCGGGGCAGAGTGAAGCGCATGCGGAATGACCTTCCAGGGGGGTGGCGGGGGCAGGTGGCCTTCGGTGGCCCGTGAGGACCGAGGGTCATCGCCGTGCCCGCCGTTCCGGCTGAGGTCATCGGCTCGTTCTCGGTGCTGCCGAGAACAATGTTTAGCGAGTGCCCTGGTTGGTGGCAATGGTGCCGAGTACTACCTATGTTCGTCAGATGGTGCGAAATGCCCGATGTAAAGGCCGCGCTCGGCGCCATCTGCCGGAATGGCGTCGACTAGGCAGGCTCGTAAGTGATGTGCGTCCTGTGCCCCGCATCACCCGACGGGCACGCACATCCGGCTCCGGAACGCCCGCAAAGTTGCCTGGCTCACACGGCAGATGGGCGTTTCACCCCCTTTGTGTCGATACGTGAAGGCGGCCCCTGCGTAGCGATACGCAGGGGCCGCCAGGACCGGGCCTCCCGCCACCGCGGGGGGCCTTCCCGTCGTCAGTCCTCGAGCAGCCGCGCCGCCAGGTGCTCGATACGGGAGTGCCATGCGGCCAGCGCCGCCTCCGTGTCGAATCCCTGCGGTCCCGTCTGCGTGAGCACCAGCCGGGGGCCGTGGCCGGTGCCCCGCCGCAGCTCCCAGCGGACCGTCCCCTCCGGGTGCCAGCGGTACGCGAGCAGCTCGGACGCCCGCACCTCGGTCACCGGACCGCCCGGGATCTTCTCCGCGGTGAAGCCCTCCGGTACGGGCGCGCCCGGGGCCGGCTCGTCCCCCTCGGTCAGCGCTGCCCAAACGGCGTCGGCCGGCCGTACCAGCTGACGCTCGAAGCGGACCCGCGGGCCCTCCGCCGTGTCCTCGACGGTGCCGTGGCCGAGATCGAACTGCTCGAGATACGCCTCGTGCAGCGCCCCCGAGTCGGGAGACACGGCCGTCGACGCGCCGTCGAGCAGCTGCGAGAGCGCGGTGATGCACAGATGCCAGCCGGAGGCGAAGCTCGCCCCGCCACAGCGGTCGCCGAAGGTGTGCACCAAGGTCAGCAGCGAACCGTCCCCATCGGGTGTGATCTCCCAGCTCAGATGGTCCTCGCCCCAGGTGAAGGCGAAGAGCCGGGGCTCGTCGGCATCGGTGACCGTGCCGGTCATGGCGATGCCGCTCAACCCCGGCATGGAGAAGGCCATCGCCCCGCCGGGCCGGAGCTCCACCGTGACCTCGGCGGGAAACCACTGACCGAGCCGGGCCGGGTCGGTGATCGCGGCCCACACCTTCTCGGGCGGATGGGCCAGCCGGCGCTCCATCCGCAGCGCGGTGCGGCCGTCAGCGGTGGTGAGGGTGTCGGAGTGGGGGTTCATCGGGGGTCCTCCATGGCGTCGAGATGCCGTTCGAGGGCGTCGAGGCTCCCGGTCCACAGATGCCGGTAGTGGGCGAGCCAGGCGTCGAGCTCCGCGAGCGGCTCGGGCCGCAGCTCGTACCAGCGGCGCTGGGCGTCCTGCCGGACCTGGACGAGCCCGGCCTCGCGCAGCACCCGCAGATGCTTGGAGGTGCCGGGCTGGCTCAGCCCGGTCCGCTCCGTGAGCTCACCGACCAGATGCGGTCGCTCCAGGAGCAGATCGAGGATCTTGCGCCGGCTCGGTTCCGCGAGTACGTCGAACGGTATGGGCATGGACCCAGTATTACCTTGCGGCTATATAACCACAAGGGAATGTTAATCCTTGCAGGTCAGGCGCTACACATACGCCGGATCTCCCACCGCCGCCTCCTCCTGCGGCGCCGGGACCAGGCACGGCGCCGAGTTCAGCGGTGCGTCGGTGAAGAAGCGCACGGCCAGGTCCGCGACCTCCCCCGGACGCTCGAGCACCACCCAGTGATCGGCGTCGGGAATCGTCACAAAGCGGCTGCCGGGGATGGCCGCCGCGAAGTCGCGCTGTCGGGCCGGGGCGGTCACCGTGTCGTGCTCGCCGCTGAAGACGAGCGTCGGCACGCCGGTCAGGCCCGACGAGAAATCCGGGCGGTCCACCAGCGCGCGGCGCAGGGAGTCGACGGCATGCGGTGAGTTCCGGGCGGCGTGCAGCATCGAGCGCCGGACATAGCGATAGGCCAGCCGCCGTTTCGTCACATGCCGCCGCTCGTCAAGACACATCAGGCCCTCGGTCACCAGGGTGGCGAAGTCCTCCGACTCGCCGCGCGCAAGATGGTCGGCGGCCCGCCGCCACAGTTCGAGCTGCGCCGTGGTGACGTGCGCCGGTACGCCGCCGAGCGCCAGCCGCGCGATACGACGCGGGAAGCGCTGGGCGCACCCATAGGCCAGGCCCGCGCCGTAGGAGAAACCGAAGAGATTGATCTGCGGGACGTCCAGATCGTCGATGACCCTCTCGATCGCGGCGCACACGAGGTTGATGCTCGGACCCGCGGGCAGCGGATCGGCGCTGCCCATGCCGGGCAGGTCGGCGGTCACCACGTCCGCCACCGGCCCCACCTGGTCTTCCATCTGCGGCCAGCCGAACATGCCCTGCAGCGCACCTCCCAGCACCATGACGGGCTCGGTGATCCGGTCCGGCTGCCGGAGCAACCGGTAGGAATAGGACACTCCGCTCACCGACAAAGCGCGGATCGTTTCCTCGGCCATGGCTGATTCCTTCTCGGGAAGACCGACGGGAACGGGCTGCGCCGATGTGGCGCGCCCGCTCCCGTCGGTTGCAGTCGGTGGGGTGCGGATGATCAGGCGCGCGTCAGAACGAGCGCGGCGTTGTGCCCGCCGAAGCCGAGCGACGTCTTGACCGCGCAGTCGAACGTCGCGGGCCGGGCCTCCTTACGCACGATCTCGATCGGGATCCGCGGATCCGGTACGTCGAGGTTGGCGGTCGGCGGCACCAGCTGGTGCTCCAGCGCCAGCACGGTGAGCGCGGTCTCGATGCCGCCGGCGGCGCCCAGCGTGTGCCCGGTCATCGCCTTGGTGGAGGTGACCAGGGGGTGACCGCCGAGCACCCGCTCCAGCACGGTCGCCTCGATGAGGTCGTTGACGACCGTCGAGGTGCCGTGCGCATTGACGTGGCCGACGTCGCCCGGCGCGACCTCCGCATCCGCCATCGCCGTCCGCAGCGCCCGTTCGATGCCCGCGCCGTCGGGGTCCGGCGCGACCGCCGCATACGCATCGCTGGACGCGCCGTACCCGGAGACGTGCGCGCGGACGGCGGCCCCGCGGGCGCGCGCATGCTCGGGCCGCTCCAGTACGACCAGGCCCGCGCCCTCGCCGACGACGAAACCGTCCCGTTCCGCATCGAACGGACGGCAGGCCGCGGCCGGATTCTCCCGCCGGGTGGAGACCGCCTTCATCTGGCAGGCACTGGCGATCAGTAGCCGCGAGACGGTCGATTCGGCGCCGCCGGCGATGGCGATGTCGCAGACGCCGGCCCGCAGCAGTTGGTGCGCGGTGCCCAGCGCCACGGTCCCGGACGAGCAGGCGGTTGCCACGCCGAAGCTGGGGCCGTGCACGCCGAGGTCCGTACAGACGCTGCTGGCCGCGCTGTTGATCACGGTCAGCGGGGCGAGTTTGGGGGAGACCCGCCGGGTGCCGCGCTGCGACATCGCGACATGCTGCTCGTCATAGAAGGGCAGTCCGCCGTGCGCGGAGCCGATGACGACCGCGATCCGGCTGCTGTCCCAGGTCTTCGGATCCAGCCCGGCGTCCGCGACCGCCTCCCGTGCGGCGATCACCGCGAGCTGCGAGAAACGGTCCATCAGCCGCTGGGTGGCGACGCCCAGCACCGCGGCCGGATCCAGATCCGTGACCGTGTACATGAAGTCGCAGGGAAGGTCGGCGAGTTCGTCCTGCCGTGACACTCCGCTCGGTACGCAGTCCTGGGTGACGGAGTGCCAGGCGGCCTTCGCCCCCACACCCGCCGCGGTCACCAGTCCCAGTCCCGTCACCGCCGCGGAGAACGGCTGCTGCCGGGCCGTCACGCGGCGACTTTGCCGTCGACGGCCGCCACCAGCGCACCCACGGTGTCCCGTGAGGTCAGCGCCACGTCGTCGAGGTCGATGTCCAGCCGGTCCTCGATGAGCACCCGCAGCTCCTCCAGCGCCAGGGAGTCCATGCGCAGCGCCCGCAGCGGTGTTTCGTACCGGATCTCAGCCATGGCGACCCCGAATCGTTGGACCAGCAGGTCGTGGACAAAATCTGCCGCATTCACGTGGCGCTCCTCCGCTGTTCGTAGACGTGCTGCCAACCGCGTCCTGGCGGGTGCTCGCCGGCGGCTCCGGCTGGTTTGGCCATCTTTATACGCCTTGGCCCCAAAGAGCCCCCAACATCGGTAGCTCAATGGAGTGATGAGCGCAACGGGCTGTGCGGGGGAAGCGCGCGCGCACCGCGGCGGGCACCTGCCTGTCCTAACGGCACGGGTCGGTGGAGGGTACGGGGCGAACCCCGCCGGACTCGGCCCGGCGGCGCCCGGACCCCGCCCGTCCGCGGCCGGTCAGGCCTCGTCGAGCGCGTGGGTGACCCGCCCCAACAGGCCCCGCAGCGTGAGGAGTTCCTCGACCGTGAGACCGGTCGCGGCCAGCATCCGGCGGGGCACCGGCAGGGCCTGGGTGCGCAGGTCCTCGCCCGCCGACGTCAGATGGACGGTGACCGAACGCTCGTCCTCGGCGCTGCGCTCGCGCCGTACGAGGCCGGCGGTCTCCAGCCGCTTGAGGAGAGGGGAGAGGGTGCCGGAGTCCAGCCGCAGCTGCTCACCGATGGCCTTGACGGGCTGCGGGCCGTGTTCCCACAGGACCAGCATGGCGAGGTACTGGGGGTAGGTCAGGCCCAGGTCCTTGAGGGCGTCCCGGTAGACGCTGCCGAAGGCGCGCGAGGCGGCGTGCAGCTGGAAGCAGACCTGGTGGTCGAGGCGGAGCAGTTCGGAGTCGGGTACCGGGAGCGTGGTCATGGGTTCAGGTTAGCTCGTCGCAGATGATTTGATTGTGCACAACTAAGTTGCGCACAATTCAAAGGTGTGCAATCGTTGTGGTCATCGGGCGGCCGGGAAACGGCCGCCGGGCCCACCCAACGCAGGGAGAATCCGATGGACGCGCTGTACACCGCTGTCGCCACCGCCAATGGCCGCGAGGGCCGGGCAGTCAGCTCCGACGGCCAGATCGACCTCGCCCTCGCCATGCCTCCGGCGCTCGGCGGCAGTGGCGCGGGCACCAACCCCGAGCAGCTCTTCGCCGCCGGGTACGCGGCCTGCTTCGCCAGCGCGATGGCCAATGTCGGGCGCCAGATGAAGATCGACACCAAGGATGTCTCGGTGACCGCCGAGGTCTCCATCGGCAAGGACGACACCGGCTTCGGCCTCGGCGTGATCATGCGCGTCGAACTGCCCGACGCCCTCGCCGGCGACACCGGTCGTCAGCTGGTCGAGGCCACCCACCAGTACTGCCCGTACTCCAAGGCCACCCGCGGCAACATCGACGTCGAGCTCGTCATCGAGTAGCTCATGAGCGACGGGGGACGCTCGCCCTCTGCCGGGCCGCCGCCTCACGCATCATCGGCCGCATACACCCGCCGCCCGCCGACAAATGTCTGCAGGACCCGCGTCCCGGCGATCGCCTCGCTCGGGCCGTCGAAGGGGTCGCGGTCGAGGACGACCAGATCCGCCAGCTTGCCGGGCTGGATGGTGCCGGTGTCGTCGAGGTGGTTGGCGTAGGCGCTGCCCGCCGTGTACGCGGCGAGGGCCGAGCCGAGGTCGATGCGCTGGTCGGGCAGGAAGACCGGCGCCGACGGCGGCGCCTCCGGCGCCCGGCGGTTGACCGCGACATGCAGGGCGGCGATCGGGTCGGGGGAGCTGACCGGCCAGTCGCTGCCCGCCGCGAGGGTGGCGCCGGACCGGAGCAGGTCGCCGAACGGGTACTGCCAGGAGGCCCGCCGGGCGCCCAGGAAGGGAATGGTCAGCTCGTCCATCTGCGGCTCGTGGGCGGCCCACAGCGCCTGGATGTTCGCCGTCGCGCCGAGCCGTCGGAAGCGCGGGACGTCCTCGGGGTGGACGACCTGGAGGTGGGCGAGGTGGGGCCGGGTGTCCCGCCGGCCGTTGGCCGCGCGGGCGGCCTCGACCGCATCCAGCGCCTCGCGGACCGCGCGGTCACCGAGGGCATGGAAGTGAACCTGGAACCCCTCGGCGTCCAGCTCCGTCACATACCTCCGCAGCTCCTCGGGATCGATGAACGAGATGCCGCTGTTGTCGGACGCGCAGCCGCACGCGGTCAGATACGGGCTGAGCATGGCCGCCGTATGGTTCTCCGCGATCCCGTCCTGCATGATCTTCACGCTGGTCGCGCGCAGCCGTCCACCCGTCAGCTCCGCGCGCCGAGCGAGGAGATCAGGAATCTGCTCGGCCCCGCGCGACCGGTCCCACCACAGGGCCCCGGTCACCCGCGCGGTCAGCTTCCCCTCGCTCCGGGCCGCCAGATAGGCGGGGGCGGCGTCGGCCATTCCGAGGGCGCGGCCCAGCAGCGCGTCCTGCCAGGCGGTCACCCCGTAACGGTGCAGGAGGCGCTGCGCCCGGAGCAGCCCGGCCAGCTGCTCGGCCGGCGTCGGCTCGGGAACGAGGTCGCCGACCAGCCGCATGGCGCCCTCCTGGAGCATGCCGGTCGGTTCGCCGGCGGCGTCGCGCTCGATCCGCCCGTCGGCCGGGTCGGGCGTACGGGAGGTGAGCCCGGCCCGCTCCAGGGCGCGGGAGTTGGCCCAGCCGCCGTGGTGATCGCGGTTGACCAGGAACACCGGCCGGTCGGGCACGAGAGCGTCCAGGAACTCCCGGTTCGGCATGCCGCCGGGAAAGGCCTCCAGCGACCAGCCGCCGCCGGTGATCCACGGCGTGTCGGGATGCGCGGCGGCGTAGGAGTGGATCAGCCCGCGACAGGCATCGGCGGTGGCCGCCTGGCTGAGATCGCACTGCCCCAACTCCAGCCCGCCGCCCACCGGATGGACATGGGCATCCTGGAACCCCGGCATGAGCAGCCTGCCCCGCAGGTCGACGACCTCCGTACGGGCCCCGATCAGCTCGCGCATCCCGTCCTTGTCCCCTTCGTGCCCAACGGCGACGATCCGGTCCCCGCGCACGGCCACCGCGCTCGCCCGGCTCCGCGCGGGGTCGACGGTGTGCACGGGGCCGGAGAGGAAGACAAGGTCAGCGGGGGTGGTGGTGTTCATGTGGGGCTGTTCCTCCTGGTGCGTCGGGGTAGGGGTCGGGGTCGGGGGAGGTGGGGGAGTGGTGGGGGCCGTACGGGGCCACGGGACCGGGCAGGCGGGGGCGATCACCCCTCGGCGGGGCCGGCCTGCCGCCCGCCCGCCCCGTCCATCGGCAAGGTGATCGCGTCGGCGTCCGTCCCCCGGCCGGTACGGAAGTAGGGGGCACGGCGCACCCACTTGGCCCAGGCGGCCACCGCGAGCCCGGCCAGTACGAAGAGCGTGGGCAGCATCAGCAGGAACCAGCCGTTGTCCGGGCTCGCCTCGAAGTGGTCGCTCATCGTGGCGTAGTCCCAGATCAGGTAGCCGCCGAGCGTGAACAGCGCCAGCGCGCTCGCCGCAGGGACGACCACATCCCGCAGCGCGCGCACCGGGCCCTGGCGCCAGCCGGCCCGGAAGCGCACCGCACAGGCGAGCGCGGTGAGTCCGTAATAGAGGGCCACCGTCAGGCCGATGGAGTTGACCGCGGTGAGGATCATGTCGTTGAGCCGGGGGATGCCGACGGCCAGTACGGCGAGCAGCGCCGCGATGGCCATGATCAGGAGGGTGCCCACCGCGGGGGACCCGTACCGCGGATGCACCCGCTGCCACACCGCGCCCAGCGTCCGGTCCCGCGCCATGGCCAGCGCGCCGCGGGCGGTGGGGATGACGCTGGACTGGAGGGAGGCGAACGCGGAGCACATCAGGGCGGCCAGGGGCAGGGAGGCCCAGGGCTCGGGTGCCAGCCGGGCACCGAGGAAGGTGAGTGCCTGCGGACCGTTACGGATGAGTTCGCCGGTGCTCATCACCCGCTGGAACGCGAACGCACCCAGCAGGAACAGGCCGAGCATCGCGACCAGTGCAATCAGGCCACCGCGGGCGGCGTCGGACGCGCTGCGCGTCTCCTCGTTCACGCTGAACGCGGCGTCCCATCCCCAGTAGATGAACACCGCGATCACCATTCCCTGCGCCAGTGCCTCCGGCGAGGAGATCTTGAAGGGATCGAGCCAGGAGAGCGAGAACGGCTGGTCGCCGACGACGAGCGCACAGCCGCAGAAGCCCAGCAGCACCACGTATTCGAAGATCAGCAGTCCCAGCTGCATCCGGGTCGCGGACCGCACCCCGGTGACGGCCGTGACCGTGACGACGACCAGCGCGACCAGCCCGACCGCCGTACTGATGCCCGTGGAGGCCGGATCCAGCCGGAGCCCCAGCACGCTGTGCAGGCCGAGCTTGTTCAGGAACTGCAGCACAACGGAGCCGGTGACCGCGCCCGTGTACGCCATGAAGATCACGTTGCCGACCAGCACCACCCACCCGGTCAGAAAGCCGGGCCAGGGGCCTATGGACCGGCCCACCCACGTGTAGCCGCTGCCGCAGTTGGGCTCGGTGCGGTTGAGGCGGGCGTACGACAGCGCGATGCCGAGGATCGGGAGGAAGGCGAGCAGGAGGAGGGCGGGGGTGTGGCGGCCCGCGTACGCGGCCAGCGTGCCCATCCCGATGCCGATGCTCGTGGTCGCCGCCGTACTGGACGCGGCGATCGCCACCCCGTCCTTCACCCCCAGCGAGCGGCGCATCCTCGCCGGTCCGGGGTCCTGCACCTGCTGCACCTGCACCTGCTGCTCTGCGGAGGGGGGCATGGCACGCGCTCCTTGGACGGTGGGCCGGGGCCGTTGTCGGCCGGGGTGAGCCGGCGCTGTGTCCGCCGATGAAACCGCCCGCCCCTCCTTGTGTCAACGGCGTTGACGTAACCTGGTGATTAACTGGCGCGGGTGAGGGCCGGGGCGGTGGCCCCGGGCGGAGCGGAGGGGAGCGGCATGGCGGCGAACGAACGGGTTCCGGCCGAGCGCAGACGGCGCCGGCCGACGGGTTCCGGTGTGGTGCTGTCCGCCGACCTCATCGTCGACACGGCGTGCCAACTCATCGACGCCCAGGGCGCGCAGGCCTTCACCGTACGGAAACTGGGCGCGGCCCTCGGCGCCGATCCCTCCGCCGTCTACCGCTACTTCCGCAACACCGAGGAGCTGTTCCTGGCGCTGGCCGACCGCCTCATCGGCGAGTCCATGGCCGGGTTCACCCGCAGCGGCGACTGGGCCGCCGACCTGCGCGACCTCTGCCTGCGCGCCTACCGCTCGGCGCTGCGGCACCCGCAGATCGCCGTCTTCAGCACCGTCCGCGTCACCGGCCGCCCCCACGAGCAACGCGCCGTCGACACCGGCATCGGCCTGCTCCTGGAGGCCGGCTTCGACGAGGCCACCGCCGTACGCCACTACCACACCCTCGTCGACACGGCCCTCGGTCACGCGGCCCTCGACGCCGGGTTCCTGCGGCTGTCCCCCGGCCAGCGCACGGCGGACGACCAGGCGTGGCGGTCCGCGTACGCCACCCTGCCCGCGGACGCGTACCCGAACATCCATCGCGTACGGGACCAGCTTCCCCTGATGGCGGGGTCGGCGGTCGAGGGGGCGCTGGACCTGCTCATCGAGGCGTTGCGGGCGTCGAGGTAGGGCGGCGTCAACTGCCTTTTCGCCGGGGCGGGTTGAGGTGATCCGGTGCCGCCGTATGCGTGTTGCACCACGGCGTTCACCGTCTGTGGGCGGGCCTCTCCACTCCACGCCGCACGCAAGCCCCGCACCACCGCAGAGCGGTGAATGCTATCCCGAAACGGGCAATTCAATCCTATGGGTGCAAACATGGTGCATGCCCTTTCGATGGCCGATGCACCTGCGTGGACAACTGCCGCGACGGCGAGAACTGAGCCCCGTACTGACCCTCATCCCGGTCGGACTCATCGTCGCGGTCGTGGTGATCGACGTGCTCGCGCCGCCCGACGTCCACCTCGGGCCGCTCCTCGTCGCGGCTCCCGCCATCACCGCGGCATTCGCCGGCCCCCTCCTGACCGCCGCGATCGGTGTGCTGACGGTCGCCGCCCAGGTGTCCATCGGTATCGCACGGGGCGTGCTGCTCACCGGGAACCTCCAGGCCCAGATCGCCGCGCTGGTGGTCGTCTCCGCGCTGGTCGTGCTCTTCACCGTCGTACGGGACCGCGGTGAGCGGCGGCTCATCCAGAGCCGTTCGGTGGCCGGTGTCGCCCAGCAGGTCCTGCTGCGGCCGCTGCCCCGGCGCAGCGGCGCGCTGGAGATCGCCTCGCTCTATCTGCCCGCCGAGGAGGAGGCAGAGATGGGCGGCGACCTGTTCGCGGCGGTCCGCACCGCGCGGAGCACCCGGCTGATCATCGGCGATGTCCGCGGCAAGGGACTGCCCGCGTACAGTCACGCGGCCCTCATCCTCGGCGCCTTCCGGGCGGCCGCCCACCGCCAGGCCACGCTGCCCAAGCTCGCCATCCATCTCGACGGCGCCGTCCGCTGGGACAGCGGCCAGTGGCGCGCCGATCCGGGCCCCGGCTGCGCGGCCGCTGAGCGGGGCAGGGACCCGGACGGGGCCGCCGAGGAAACCGAGGCCGACGAGAGCTTCGCGACCGCCTCGCTCTTCGACATCCCCGACCGGTGGCCCGTACTGCGCACCATCACCTGCGGTCACCCGCCCGCCCTCCTGCTGCGCGACGGCGAAACCGTCACCCTGCGCCCTCGGCGGACCGCGCTGCCCATCGGGCTCGGCGGTCTGCCCGGGGCCCCCGAGTACGAGGTCGAGACCTTCCCCTTCGAGCCGGGTGACCTGTTGCTGCTGTACACGGACGGGGTGATCGAGGCCCGTGACAGCGGAGGGGCGTTCTATCCGCTCGTCGAGCGCGCCGCCGCCTGGAGCGCGAGCAGTCCGCAGCAGCTGCTGCAGTGTCTGCGCGAGGAACTGCTGACGCATACGGGCGGCCGGCTGGGCGACGATGCCGCGGCGGTCGCCGTACGGCGTCTGGCCGGCAGTACGGCGTCTGTCCAGCGGCTGTAGACACCGCCGGCGTGGCCGGTCTCCCGTCTCGATGCCGCTGCTGCGGGCACGGTGCCGCGCCGCGAGAACGGTGTGAGGGTGCCGCCGGGTGACTGCGCCGTCCCCGGGCGACTGCCCCGTCCTCCGGGGAGTCGATGACATGCGTCACGCCCGTCCCTGTCTCCCCGTCGCTCCGTATCGGGCATATCTCGGCAAAACGGTGAGGCGAAATGTCCGCAATGCCAGGAAATGCGCCTTCTCGGTGCCACGTGGTGATGGCCCGTGGCCCTCTGTGACGCCATCGCGCCCCACCTGACGCTTCCTCAACCCCACCCCACTTGGTAAACACGTCCGAATCATCCCCAAGTGGCATGGGACGCGCACCATGATCGACCGCAACACCTCGGACCACCACATATTCGCGTTCGACCTCGCCGAGCACGAAACCCGGCGCCGGACCGAAGTCCTCGCGGCGCTGGGCGACACCTGGAACCCCATCGAGGTGATGGAGGCCGAGGCGGCGGCCCAGCGGCTTCTCTACTCCGGCCTGGACGCCGAGCAGCAGGCCACGTACGACATGCTGGTCGCCGCGAACGTGCTGCCGGCCTCCGGGCAGGCGTGAGCATGCTGCCGCTCGATCCCACCGCCGACATCGGCCGCCGGGCCTGGGTGCCGTGCCCCGGCTGCCGGGACGACCGGGACTGCGCCACCTGCCTCGACGGCCGGACCTGCGCCGACCACTGGCGCTACCTCCTGTCGAACAAGGGCAGCCTGCTGCACCTCCAGTGCCCCAACTGCACCCACCTGTGGGCCTGGGATTCTGGCTTCGGGGCGGGCGACGGCGGCCGTCGCGCCATCTGACCCCGACCCCTCCCGGCCTCCTCCCACCCGCGCTACGCAGCGCGCCGCTGTGCGTCCTCACGGGCGACCTCGAGCGCCCGCTCGGCGGAAGTGGCCAGGTCCGGGCGCACGCCGACGCCCTGCCAGTTGGTCCCCGTCACGGCATTGATGGTCCGGGCGGTCGGCACGGTGACGGTGATGTGCTCGGTCACCGCGTGGCGGGCCGTGGGGTGCGCCCCGCCCCGGGTCACCTCCCCGACGGTCATCGCGCGCCCGTGAGCCTGCAGGGTGTACGCCACGTCCTCGCCTCCCGAGAACGTCACGGCGCTGGTCAGCGCGTACACCGGACGGTCGAGATAGCGCGGCGCGGGCAGCTGGGCGGCGGTCCAGTACTGGCGGGTCGCGCCCGTGGAGCGCTCGTAGAAGTCGTTGAGGTGCACCTGGTCGTCGGGGAAGAAGTAGCTGCACCACATGGCGGCGCCGGGCGTGCGCCGGGGAGTGCGCGGTGATGTGCGCGTTGATGGACATGGCCGCAGAACATGGAGCGGTGCAGATCATCGAGCGGTAGCGTGCGGGCATGGAGCTGCGCGCACGATCGCTTTGGCTGTTGACCGAACCACTGCACGCCGTCACGTACTTCGACGAGGAGTGCCGCGGACTGGGCAAGGCCCTTGGCCTCAAGGGCTTTTGGATGGGCTACTTCGCCTCCCGCACCGCACCGCTGGGCGCCGTGGAACCCGCCCTCGCCACCGCCGCACTAGGCGTGTTCGCACCCGGCATGATCGCCCGTGCGCTGCCTGCGGCCTGGGGCATCGTCAGTCCGGCGCACGTCCTCGACGAGCGCGCCCGCCGCGCCGCCGACGCCCTGCGCAGGATCCACCCCGACCTGGACAGGACGGCTGCAGAGCTGGCGAGCCCGCTGCTCGCGATCGTCGAGGACGCGCCCACCGTCGCGCGGCCCCTCTTCGCCGCGAACCGCGCGCTGTGCGATCACGCCGACCCGGTTGAGCGGCTGTGGCAACTGAGCACCGCGGTACGCGAGTTCAGGGGTGACGCACACCTCGCCGTACTCGCCGCCGAAGGACTCGACGGCTGCGAGGCCCTGGTCCTCGCCGCCGCCTCCGGCCGCGTCCCCAGGGACACCATGCGGCAGGACCGCGGGTGGAGCGAGGAGGACTGGGCGGCCGCCGCCGACCGGCTGCGCTCCCGCGGCCTGGTGGACGAGCACGGCGAGGCAACCGACCACGGCATGCAGGAACGCACCCGCATCGAGGACGAGACCGACCGCCTGGCGGCCCGCCTGCTCCGCCCCCTCCCCAGGCCGGAGACCGACCGCCTCCTGGAGGGCCTGGAAGTCGTCGTACGGCGCATCCTGGCCGCCGATGTGCTGCCGTTCCCCAACCCGATCGGCCTGCCCCATCCCACCGAGAGCGAGAACCGGGGCTGAACCGTGTCGTGCGGAGCACCGCGCTGACCAGATGAGGCATCGCGGCCGACAGCGGGTGCCGGCGGACGGCGCGGAGGAATACGCCGTGTCGGCCGGCACGACATCGGGCAGGGGCGCGGCTCAGGGGGCCCTGCTGACGGGACCCCCGGAGCTCATATCCGGGCGCCCCCGCGACCCTTGAACTTCTGCGCCAGATCCACGGTGTCGGACGCGGGCGGGGCCTGGACCGTGACCGGCTTGTTGATGTCGAAGAAGTGGATGCTGAGGTCCAGCGGCCCCTGGCCGGTCTGCGCGCGCTCGCGGAGCTTCACCGTACGGTCATCGGGCCCGACCCACAGGTCGAGCTTCAGCGCCTTCACCCCCAGCTGCCTGAACCGCTCGACCGCCCTCTCGCGGCGCTTGGCAGCCGGCACGCCCTTGGCGCCCGGCCGCTTCAGCAGCTTTTCGACCGAGACCGTACCGGCGTAGTGCGTCGTCTGCACGCCATCGACGGTCTCCTTGCCGACCTTCTTGACGTCACCGGACTGAGTCAGCAATGACGCCTGCGCCGTCGGGTCCTGGTCGGCCTGCTGCCGCATTCCCCCGAAGCCGCCCGGGCCGCCGGCCCCCTTGCCCTTCATCGGCAACTTCAGCCAGTGCTTGCCCTGCAGGGCGGCGGCGGCGCGCTCACCCCCGCCGACATACACCGTGCCGCCGATGAGCCGGACCGAGAACTCGCCCTCCTGCGCACCACCGGACGCCTTCATCCGCATGTCGATGGCCCGCGGACGGACGCTGAAGGACACCTTGCCCTCGACGGTGCCCTGACCGGCGACCTTGCCGTTGATGCGATACGACACCGAGTTGAGCCTGGCGCCCTTGTCGACGGCCTTGCGCACCGCGGCGACCGGCGCGGCATGGAACGTCTCCGGCTGCTTGGCCGACCGGTCGCGCGACGCGCCGTCGGACGACGAACAAGCCGCCGTACCGCACAGCATCACGCCGGCGAGCAATGCCCCCACGGCTCGGACCGAGGAACGGGAAAGTGCGAGCGAAGAACGTTGAGCCATGGCCCCCCCAAGAGATGCGGACAAGAAGCACGGACAAGAAGTACGAACGCGGCACTCGAATGCGTGTCTGATGGAGACAGTAACTCACCGCACTGACACTCCGCGTGGTGTGCCCTCGCGGCCAAGTGGGCAGAGGCGCAGTTCAGAGGCCCCCACCGTGCATGCGGCGCTTGCGGGGTTATTTTCAGTTGGTGTGTGGATGCGTGCTTTGGGGTGCTTTGCTAGACAAGATCGGATCACCTGCGGAGGTGCGGCGTTGTCTGGGTATGGAGCCTAGAGAACTGTGGGACCGCAACGCCGTACTCGCAGAAGCGTTTTGTCTTGGCGACGAGCGAGTGCGCGAGGCGCAGGCCAGACTGGATGAGGCGCAGGCCGACCGGTCGCGGGTCCTGGCGGCGTTTGCGGTGACCGTGGGCAGCACGGGCGCGGTGGCCGGCCTGTTCGGACTGAACGAGCGGGAAGTACGCATCGCCCGGCGCACGGTCGGCAAGGACGACGCGCGCGCCGTTGCCGAGCAGTTGCTCTCCGGGGCTCCCAGCGCGATGGTCCGGGACACCGATACGGCGGGTTCCGGATCCGCCTCCCCTTCCGATTCTGCTTCCGTTTCCGCTTCCGCTTCCGAGCACTCTTCCGATGGCGGCTCGTCCGCCGCGCCTCCCTCGCCTTCTCCCTCCACCTCGTCCTCCTCCACCACATACTCTTCCGGTACCCGGTCGGCGGCCACAGCTCGCGAGCCCCGCGAGAACCGCGAGGGTTCGGGAGCGGCGCCGCCCGAACCGTCCTGGTCGGCCGCCCTGGACGCGGTGCTCGTCGGCAGCTGGCAGACCGGCGTGGACCTGCGCGAGCTGGCCACCGAATTCGGACTCGATTTCAGCCGACTGCTCGCCCGTGCACAGCAGTTGGCGGCTCAGGGACGGTTCCAGCACGGGCCCGGACACACCGGCGAGACCTATGGGCGCCACCGTCGCGGCCCCGGTGATCTGCACGAGGCCGAGTGCACCATTCCTGCACAGCAGACCGCGGCCTGGAACGCCGCCCCTTCCGGGCACGCCATGGGGTCCGGCTGGTACCCCGGCACGGCGCAAGCGGCCGAGACCGTACCGGACATGACCACCCTCGCCCCCGACTGGGACAGCGCCCTCTCCCCCTGGGGCACCATCCCGCAGTCGCACGAGGAACCCGAGCCGGCCCACCAGCCATGGACCCAGTACCACCTCAGCTCCTGACGCGCCGTGCCTTGATACGTACTCCCGCCCCGCCTCGGTGACCGACCGGCGGGGCTTTGTCGGGCCTGCGGGCGGCGGAACCGTAGACGGAAGGGAACGGGCGCCGCCGTCCAGAGGGGAGGGGGACGGGGGCGGGAGGGGGTGTGGGTGGAAGCGTGCGCTGGATGCGAAATCGGTTGTTGCTGATGCGCTGGGCAACGAATTCGGTAAAATTAGTCGCCGTAATGGCGTGGAATCAGTACGCTCCACGCTCCGGTGTCGATGTCGGTGTCAGCTTCCCTGCCGGCCTCGGCCTCGGCCCGTGCCCACCCGCCCAGCCCTCAGCCACCACCCCCAAGGACCCCCATGACCGCCCCTTCCCCCGACCGCCCCCTCTCGCACACGGAACGCACGCGCCACCGCCGCCTGCGTGAGCAGGGCAGCCTGGACCGGGCCGAGCTGGATGCCGTACTTGCGGCCGGATTCGTGTGTCACCTCGGGGTGACCGTGGACGGCACCGTGATGGTCGTTCCCACGGTCTACGGCTCGGACGGCAGCATGCTCTACTTCCACGGCTCGGTCGCCAGCCGCAGCCTCGTCGCCTCTCCTGGGGCAACGGTGTGCGTGACGGTCACCCACGTCGACGGGCTGGTCCTGGCCCGTTCCGTCTTCGAGCACGGCGTCAACTACCGCAGCGCGATCATCTACGGGGTCCCCCGCCTCGTCACCGACGAGGAGGAGAAGCTCGCCGGACTGCGGTGCCTCACGGAACAGTCCGCACCGGGCCAGTGGGACTACGCCCGGCGCCCCAGCCGCAAGGAACTGGCCGCCACCGCGCTGCTCGCCCTCCCCCTCGACGAGGCATCGCTGAAGATACGCACCGGTGCGCCGGACGACGGCGACAGCCCGGACGCCGAACTCGGGCTGTGGGCCGGGTTCCTGCCGCTGCACACCTCATGGGGCGACCTAGAACCGGACCCCCACCTACCCCCGGCCGTCACCCCGCCGCCCCACCTGGTACGGCGCGCGGGCACCGCCACGTAGAGACAGGGCGTACAACCTTCGAGGTCGGCAGGCGGTCTCCCCAGCGCCGTCACACCGCCCCCGGAGGAACCGTGCGCCACACCGTCACCGCCCTCGCCGTCGCCTGTCTCGCGCTCGCGGCCTGCACCACCTCGAAGCCGGCCCGCTCCGAGGCCCCCAGAGCGCCCGCCACGACGCCCGCCACGACAGCGCCCGCCGGCCCCGACGCGCACTACACCGTAGGCACTGGGACCAACGGCCGGACAGCAGCCGTTCCCCGCCTCGTCGGCAAGGAGCTGTCGGCGGCCCGGGAGGAAGCTCGAGCCGCCGGCTTCCGGTCTCTCCGCACGCACGACGCGCTCGGCCGTGGCCGCACACCGGCCGCCGACCAGGACTGGAAAGTCTGCACGCAGATGCCGGGGTTCGGGCAGGCCGGCACCGGAATCCCTCTCATCCTCGGTGTCGCCAAGCGCGACGAAAGCTGCTTCGCCGAGAAGCAGACGAGTAACTCCGAGGGACCCGGAGCCAGGCGACCCGGTGCCCGGCCCACCGGCATGCCGAGCGCGATACCGGCCTCCGCGGTCAGCGGCGGCTCGACCGTCATCAGCCGCATGACCTGGGGCGCGGGTGGGCCGATTCCTGTCCGGTGACCAGCGACCTCCGGCCGGCCCCGTGCAGTCCGGGCTGTGGCGCGCCCGCGGCACGCCGTCGGCGCAGGGGAAGGGGCATCGCAGTGTGGTCCGGATTCGGGCCCGTGACGGGAAACCGGCCACCGCCTGTGGACCGGCGTGGTAGTACTGGGCAGATCCGCGCCTGACGGCGGTGCTCCGGCAAGGTCAGGGGGTGTGCTGAGGTGTCCGCCGGCTTACGGGTGCCCGCTCGGCTGATCGCGGCGACCGCGGTTGTCGCCGCCTACATCGCGCTGCACCTGGCGATCACTGCGGGCCTGGACCTGCGAGCCCGCGACCATTTCCGCGGTGCCCCGGCGCGGGCCGCGGCCTTCGCCGCCGCCCTGGATCGCTACACCAGCGGGGAAGTGTCCGCGCGCGCCGGGCTCCTTGAGGCTCAGGCGTGGTTCGAGGAGAACGCCCCGCCGGGGAGAAGCCGGTCCGCAGTCTCCTCCGCCGCCGGCTACGCCGAGAAGGGCAAGATCTCCGCCGCCCGCGAGCACGCAGACAGCCTGGCGGTGGAGGTCGAAAAGGATCAGGCGGTGCTTGACCGAGGCCTCAGCTCGTCGGCCACGGTCGCGCTGTGGTGGGCGGTGGCCGCTGGGGTGCTCGTCGTGCCGGCGGTATGGCTGCGGCGTCGCCGCCGGGCGGGCGCTGCGGAGATCGCCGAGGTGGTCGATCAGTTCGCCCGGCGTCAACCATGGTGGCGGCGGCCGGTGTTCCTGGCGGCCAGCGGAGCCGGCTACGCCCTGTTCGCGGCGGGCTTCATCGCAGCCGGTACGGCCCAACGACGGGGCTACGAGCTGCCGGTGGCGACGCAAGTGCTCCTGCTGCCCGCCGGCCTGGCCGCGCTCGGGGCCGGTTTCCTGATCCTGCGCCACTCCCGCCCGCGCTCGGCGCGCGGCGCGGCCCGCGCCCTGCTCGCCGACGGCCGCAAGCCCGTGCTCTACCTGCGCAGCTTCGCCGACGACCACACCTCGGCGCAGGTCGACGACGGGACACCTCTCAACATCCATTCGCGGGAGGAGCAACTCGCCGTATCGCTAAGGGCCTTCGGCCCGGTGATCACGGTCGGCAAGCCTGGGGAGCCGCTGCCGCGCCTGGGGGCGGCACGGTTCTACCTGCCGCTCGACGACTGGCAGCCGGTGATCCTCCGGCTGATGGAACTGTCCCGGCTCATCGTGCTGCGCGTGGGCCTGGGCGACGGGCTGTGGTGGGAGCTCGAGCAGGTCCTCACCACCCAGCCCGCCCACAAGCTGCTCCTCTTGACGCCGGGCCGGCCGGCGGGCGTGGCCGAACGCCTGGACGAGGTCCTGCCCGTGCCGTCCCGGCTGGAGGAGGTGGCCGCGGACGGCCCCTGGATCTCCACCGCCATCACCTTCGGCCCCGGGTGGATGCCGCACGTGCACCCGGTGAATCCCGCTCCCGGCACCACGGCTCCGCGAGGCGGGCGCGCACGCCACGCCATCAAAGGCGCCATGGCGCCCCTATGGGCTCCCACGCCCGTGCGCCGTGCGGCCCGCGTCATGAAGGCCGCACTGGCGTCTGTGGGGGTCCGCAGACGGGGGGTCATCTTATTGGCCGACAGCGGCATGCTGGTCACCCTGGGGAAGGGACTCCTGGTGTTTGCGGTCCTGGCCCTGCCGTACCGGGCGCTGCAGCTCGCCGGAGTCAGTTAGCGCCCTCTCCATGGCCGGAGCCGGGCCGGAGGACACATGGACCACGGACGCTCGGCCTCACCGGTGCCGGCTTCGCGGCGCCGCCCCTCAACAAGCGTGCCCACCAGCGGATTCTGGCTCAACAGTCCCAGCGCCGATGACCAGCCGGACAACCAGGCAGCCCCTCCGCGCCGGCACCGTCCCCGCCCCCTGACCGGACAGGCCCTCAGGGCACAGCCGGTCCGGTCGTATCCCTGACCGTGCTCTGCCTCTTCTGCTGTGACAGCCCGGCCGGAATGATAGCCAGGAGCGACGAACACGCGCGCCAACTCTGCCAAGCCCCGGTCAACTTCGAAGACCCGACCCTATTGGGAGGATCTATGGACAGTTCACAGCAGGGCACGTCTGCCGACGCGGAGCGGCGCAGGCCGGTGGGCGGCGCGGCCACCGCCGCGACCATACTGATCTTGTTACTGCTCGTGCATGAGGTAGTGATATCGGTGGCCAACTGGCGTGAATATTCCGCCGTTCACGACTACCTGGCCGGGGCGATGACGGACGCGGAACTCAAGGCCACCGCCGATTCCCTCTCGGCGCTGGAGTCATGGCTGGGGTTCTGGCCGTCGTTCCTGGTGTGGCTCGTGGCCGGCGTGGCGTTCCTTGCCTGGCTGTGGCGGACGCGGGTCAACGGCGAGCTGATGAGCGGTGCCGACGCGCACCGCCGGTCCCGGGCATGGGTGGTCGGTGCCTGGGTCTCCCCGGTGATCAACCTGTGGTACCCGTACCAGGTCGTGTCAGACATCTGGCAGGCCAGCGCCCCGCGGCGGCCCGCCTCCGTCGCCCTGGTCAACGCCTGGTGGGCGTCGTTCCTGGCCGCCAACCTCGTCAAGCCGATCCAATGGCGAGCAGCCTCGCAGTTGGCCACCGAGCAGGACGTCCTGGCCAACGCGAACCTGTCCACCCTGCTCACGGGCCTCTACCTGGTGGCCGGGGCGCTGATCATCCTCATCATCAGGCGCATCACCGCGTGGCAGACCGTGGCGGCTTGAGCGGAGGACCGCCGCGAGGCCTGCGACGCCGGACGAGCCGCCGGCCTCGCCGAACGTCCAGAAGCGGAACGGACCTGGTCGAGCTTGACCACGGCGCTCGACGCGACCGCCTCCTTGGGCCGCCGGGCGTCACGTCGCACGGTGCGGACGAGGCTCGTGCCGAGCCGTTCGGCCAGGTCGGCGGACGTCCACTCGCCCCCGACTGCAGCAGAGCCGGCAACGTCAAGGTCCTGACCGTCGGGTCGAGGTCCATACCCTCAGCCTTCCAGGAGAGGAGGACAGGTTCAGGCCGCCTCGGCTCCTGGCCGCCCGTCGAGTCGCCGAATGAGAGGAACGATGCGCATCGCTGTCACCACCCCGACCGGCAACGTCGGCCGCCACGTCGTTGCCACGCTGGTCCGCGCCGGGGTCCGGCCGCGCGTCCTGCTGCGCGAGCCCGCCCGGCCGGCCCCGGCGTGCAGGACGAGGTGGATGCTGTGCGGGTCGCCCCATACGATGCCGACGCGGTGGTGGCCGCCACCGAAGACGTGGACGCACTGTTCTGGGTGGACCCGACCACAGGCAGCGAGGATCCCCTCGCCGACTACGCCCGCGCCACCAGCAGCGTGGTCCGCGCCGTCACCGACAACCGGATCGGCCGCGTCGTCTTCCAGAGCAGCGTCGGCGCCGAGAAACGTCACGGCGCCGGCGAGATCGACGGCCTGGCACACACCGAAACCGCTGTGGACGACACGGGCGTCGACGTCACCCACCTCCGCTGCGGCTACTTCTTCACCAACCTGGAACGGCAACTCGACGCCCTACGAGCCGGCACCCTCCAGGTGATCCTTCCGCTCGACCAACCCATGGCCTGGGTGGCACCTCGCGACATCGCCGAGGTCGCCGCCACCCGTCTGCTCTCTCCGGCCTGGTCCGGACGCTGCGTGCAAGCAGTTCACGGGCCCGCCGACCTCACCTGGCGACAGGTCGCCGACACCCTCACCGCCGCCACCGGTCGGCAGATCGGCGTCGAACAGATCGCAGATGACGCCATGCGCACCCAGCTCCACCAGGCCGGAATGACCGGCGGATTGGCCGAGGCCGTGCTCGGAATGTCGACCGGCCTACGCGAAAACTTCGTGCCCGAACAGCGCCGCACCGTCCGGACCACCACCCCGACCACCCTCGCCGCCTGGGCCTACGACCATCTCCGGCGCCGGATCACCGGCGCGTCGTCAACCCGGTCGGGCAGCAGCCGCTCCGCTTCGAGGCCGGTTCGAGCAGCGCATGGACGACGAGCCGGAAGGCGACGGCAAGCGCAAGCACACCGTGCAGGACATCGCCGACGCAGCCTCACGATCGGCAAGTTCCGTACGAACCTTGCTGATGCGCTGAACCGTGCAACCTCCGCGGCTGAGGAGGGCACCGTTGCGGCGGGCGCGGCTGCGGTGGATCACGGCCACGGCGTTGTCACCGCGATCCGACGCATACAGGCCGTCGTCCACCCGGTGGTCGCTGTTGTCGAGTTCGACGTGGCTGTCGGCGCCGACGATCTGTGCGTCCGTGGTGGCCATGGGCCCGCCGGACGCGCCACCGCCCTGCCCCCGCTGCACCGCCGCGTCCTCCTCACCCCCTGACCACGATCACGCTCGGCTCTCCACGACGGGGATCAGAGTCATGTGACGCACCGCCAGACCGGTTTACGACGAAGAAGGCGGGGCGGACCTTGTTGAGGGCGATCATTGCTGGGGTGATGGCCGTTCGCCACGATGATCACCATGGCAAGCGCTGAGCTGCAGGAGACCACTGAGTACCTGTTCGACCAGGACACCCGGCTCACCCCGGTCGGCTCTGACATCTTCACCGTCCAACTCACCGACCGCTGGAACACCGCCAGTGGCAACCCCAACGGGGGCTACCTGATGGCGGCGGGTGTTCGTGCGTTGCAGCAGCACTCCGACCTTGGTGATCCGCTGGTGGCGTCGGCGTTCTTTCTCCGGCCCGGAGCACCCGGAGCCGCGCGGATTCATGTGGAGACGGCCCGGAAAGGACGCCGGACCTCCACCGCCGAGGCCCGAATGCATCAAGGGGGCAAGGAGATCTTGCGCATCGTCGCGACCTTCACCGACCTCGACCGGGCCGACGGCCGAACCCTGTCCCTGGCAGCCATGCCCGACCTGCCCTCGCCGGACGATCTCATCGACCCGCTGGCCGACATCACCTTGCCCGGCATCACCGTTGCCGATCGGGTCGAATACCGCATTGCCCAGCCACCCGGCTGGTTGCGCGGGCAGCCCAGCGGCGATCCCAGCATGACTTTCTGGATGCGTTTCGCCGACGGCCGCGAACCCGACCTGCTGAGCCTTCCGTTCCTCGCCGACGCCGCCTACCCGGCCGTCATGGAACTCGGGGAACTCCCCTCGGCCACCGTCGAATTGACCATCCATCTACGCAACCGTCCCGCACCCGGCTGGCTGGTCTGCCAGATCAGCACTCGGCACCTCACCGGCGGCTTCCACGAAGAGGACTGCGACATCTGGGACTCCCGAGGCACCCTGATCGCCCAGACCCGACAACTCGCCATCCTCCACTGACCGAACGTCACTGAGACCGACCGGGATGTGGCCTCTCGCTATGACGGAGGGCGATCCCGAGATGAGGATCAGAGCCGTATCCACAGGCCGCCGTCACACGTTTCCGGCGCATTCCGGTCGGCCGCCTGGTGGGATCGCAGTGGAGGATCGCATGGGTCCGCAACTGCCGGTGTGCGGTCTCTCCGAGCCGAACGGCCGGCAGATTCGAGCGCCAGAGGCGATCTTTTCCGGATTCTGCGGGCGGGCCCCGTCCGCTGCGGCCGCAGCGGAGCTGCGCGAGCCCGGCGTAGGTGATCACGGTGTTGCGGAACTGGTCCTGGCGTCACTGGTCCTGTCGTCGACAGCGCCAAAAACATCGGCGCCCGCTGATACCCAGCCGGTATCAGCGGGCGCCGAACTCTCCGCCGTCTTCCTTCTTCGCCGTCGGCACAGGGGATCGGTGGGCAGGCCGTCGGCCCCGGATCGCCGATCCCACCTCCTCGGCAGGTGGTCCGGCAAGGCTCGCCCGCGCGGCCTCGAAATCCCTCCTCAGCCCGCCGTCTCTCCCGCATTCGGCGCCAGCACCCCGGCCGCGATCAAGGCGAACAGGGCTATGCCGAGCAGGACCCGGTAAATCACGAACGGCATGAAGGACTTGTGGGAGATGAACTTCATGAACCACGCAATTACCACATATCCGACAACAAACGCGATAAGCGTCGCGAAGATCGTGGGCCCCCAGGCCGTATGCCCCTCGCCCGCATCCTTCAGCTCGAAGACCCCGGAGGCGAGTACGGCCGGAATGGCCAGCAGGAAGGAATAACGGGCGGCGGATTCACGGGTGTAGCCCATCAGAAGGCCGCCACTGATGGTGGCGCCGGAACGGGAGACGCCGGGAATGAGGGCCATCGCCTGGCAGACGCCGTACAGCAGACCGTCCTTGACCGTGAGGTCGGCGAGGCCCTTGCGCTGCTTGGCCGCACGGTGCCGGCCGCCGGCCTCGTCGCGGGCGGCCAGCCGGTCGGCGATGCCGAGCACCACACCCATCACGATCAAGGTGGTGGCGATCAGCCGCAGATCGCGGAACGGGCCCTCGATGGCGTCCTTGAGCGTGATGCCCAGCACACCGATCGGGAGGGACCCGACGATCACCAGCCAGCCCATCTGCGCATCGTGGTCATGCCGTAGCTCCCGGTTGAAGAGCGAGCGCGCCCAGGCCGAGATGATCCGCACAATGTCCTTGCGGAAATAGATGATGACGGCGGCCTCGGTACCGATCTGGGTGATCGCGGTAAAGGCCGCACCGGGGTCGTGCCAGCCGGCGAACGCCGCGGTCAAGCGGAGATGCGCGCTGGAGGAGATGGGCAGAAACTCCGTCAACCCTTGGACGAGTCCGAGGACGAAAGATTCAAACCAAGTCATGGAAACGACGTATCCAGGGGTGATCAAGCGCTTGCCGGCGCACGGGGACAAGAGGGACGGTGGCAGCGTAACGCCCGAAGATGACCAGGCCGTCAAGAGCCCCGTACAGCCCCGGACGCCCCGCCTCCCCCGGACGCCCCACGACGCCCCCCCCGGACCCCCGCCCTCACCGGCCGCGCAGCGCCCTGCGCTTGCACCAGGCCACCGTCAGCGCCCCGAGACCGCTGACCGCGATGAAGCCCATGGAGAGCAGGAACGCGGGGGAGGTGGGCGCCGAGGCCCGCGCACCCGCGATGACGTACGCCCCCGTGTTCGGCACGCTGCCGAGCGCGGTCGCCAGCAGATACGGCAGCCAGCGCATACGGGAGACCGCCGCGCAGTAGTTGGTGGCGCAGAACGGCAGACCGGGAAAGAGCCGGAGCGCCAGCATCGAACGGAAACCGTGCTCGCTCAACTGCCGGTCGGCGGCGGCCGCCCAGCGGGCCCGCAGCAACGGCCGCAGCGCCTCCTGACCGAGCAGCCGCCCGAGCCCGAAGGCCAGCCCGGCGCCCAGCACGGTCCCGGCGAGCGCGGCGACCAGACCGGCCTGACCGCCGAAGAGGGCGCCCGCGGCGAGGTTGAGGACCGGCCGCGGTACAAACGCCGTCGTGCACACCCCGTACGCCAAGGCGAAGCCCACCACGGCCACCGGCCCGGACAGCTGCCCGGGCAGACCCTCCGCCAGCAGACGCTGCGGCTGCCACACCAGCATCGCGGCCGCGGCGCAGACCAGCAGCACGAGCAGCAGCCCCAGCCGGGACCAGGGGGAGAACAGCACCCGCGTGCAGCGCACGGCGAGACCATCGGGCGTCGCAGCGGATTCGAGCATTCCGGGAGCGTAACCGAGGAGGCCGCCAAGGCGCCGAAGATCCCGTACGGGCCGAGCGAACGGCCGCCCACCTCCGCTCACTGCCTGCGGCAGGCCGGCCGCCGGCACGTCGGGCAGCGGCACCCCTCCGCCCCCACGCCTCGCTCAAAAGCGTCCGCCCGCCCCACACGTCGCCCAACGCCCGTCCGCCGATAAATCGCTCGACGCCGCCCCCACCTCCCCGGCACCATGTGACGCATGTTCCGGCACGCCTTCCTTCCCCTGCCGTCCGCAGTCGCGGACGCGAAGAAGGCTGCCGTCGACGCCCTCGCAGCCGAAGCAGCCGCAGCCGCAGCCGCAGCCGCGGCCGTCGCCCTCACCGACGGCGCACGAAGCTGACCCTCTCCGGATCGTCCGGCGGACCCCGCAGGGGGAGGGTCGGACCGGCCCAGGGGTCCCCACGGCGTCAACTCGCCGTTCTCACCGCATCGTTGCGAGGAAGAACACCACCATGCCCAAGACGGCATACGTGCGCACCAAGCCGCACCTGAACATCGGCACCATGGGCCACGTCGACCACGGCAAGACCACCCTCACCGCAGCCATCACCAAAGTCCTCAGCGACCGGGGAAGCGGCACCTTCGTCCCGTTCGACCGGATCGACCGGGCCCCGGAGGAGGCCGCCCGCGGCATCACGATCAACATCTCGCACGTCGAGTACGAGACCGGCACCCGCCACTACGCCCATGTCGACATGCCCGGCCACGCCGACTTCATCAAGAACATGGTCACCGGCGCGGCCCAGCTCGACGGCGCGATCCTCGTCGTCTCCGCGCTCGACGGGATCATGCCGCAGACCTCCGAGCACGTACTGCTCGCCAAGCAGGTCGGCGTACGGCACATCGTCGTCGCCCTCAACAAGGCCGACGCCGGCGACCCGGAGCTCACCGACCTCGTGGAGCTGGAGGTCCGCGAGCTGCTCGGTGCGCACGGCTACGACGGGGAGCACGTACCCGTCGTACGGGTCTCGGGGCTGCGCGCCCTGGAGGGCGACCCGCGCTGGACGGAGGCCATCGACGCACTGCTGGACGCCGTGGACACCTACGTCCCGATGCCCGAGCGGTATGTCGACGCGCCGTTCCTGCTGCCCGTGGAGAACGTCCTGACCATCACCGGGCGCGGCACGGTCGTCACCGGGGCCGTCGAGCGCGGCACCGTACGGGTCGGCGACCGGGTGGCGGTGCTCGGCGCGGACGCCGAGACCACGGTCACCGGGCTGGAGACCTTCGGCAAGCCCATGGAATCGGCCGAGGCCGGGGACAATGTCGCGCTGCTGCTGCGCGGCCTGCACCGCGACCAGGTACGCCGCGGACATGTGGTCGCGGCGCCGGGCAGCGTCACCCCGCGGCGCCGCTTCACCGCCGAGGTCTATGTGCTGTCCACGGAGGAAGGCGGACGCCGTACGCCGCTGTCCACCGGCTACCGGCCGCAGTTCTACATCCGCACCGCGGACGTGGTCGGCGACCTCGACCTGGGCGAGCGCGGCCTCGCGCGCCCGGGCGAGACCGTCACCGTCTCGGTCGAACTGGGCCGCGAGGTGCCCCTGGAGCGAGGCCTCGGCTTCGCCATCCGCGAGGGCGGCCGCACCGTCGGCGCGGGCACCGTGCGCTCCGTCGAGGAGTGAGGCACCGCGCGACCGCATAAGGGCTGCGCCCCGTACCGTCCCCCGGTGCGGGGCGCAGCCGCTCGCTGTTCCGGGGGCGCGGGAGGGCCGCCTGCTGTCCCGGCGCGCGGCCCTGGTGCCTGTCCTGGTGCGCAAGACCCTCGTGCCTGTCCTGGTGCGCGGGACAGCGGCCCACTGTTCCGGTGCGCGGCAGGGGGTGCGACACTGCACGCCCGGACGAACGGGTCCGTGGGGTCCGCGCGCACGCGGACGCACGGGTGAACGGGTGCGTGTGTACGCGGGTGCACGGGCGAACGGGACAGGGAAGGACGTCTGATGGCGGGTACGGCACTGGTCCTGGGCGGCGGAGGGATCACCGGAATCGGCTGGGAGATCGGCATGCTGGCGGGTCTCGCCGAGGCGGGCCTCGACCTGGCCGCCGCCGACGTCGTCATCGGCACCTCCGCCGGCTCGATCGTCGGCGCCCATGCCACCTCGGACCGGCTCACGCTGGAGGAGATGTACGAGCGCCAGCTGGCCGCACCCGAGGGCCGGTCGGCCGCGCGGATGGGCCCGGCGGCGATGGCCCGCTTCGCCGCCATCGCCCTGCGCTCGCGGGACGCGGTGTCCTTCGGCGCGCGGATGGGGCGGCTCGCGCTGGCCGCCCGCACCGTCCCCGAGGCGGAACAGCGCGCGGGGATCGCCCGCACCCTGGCCGGTGCCGACTGGCCGGCGCGGCGGCTGGTGATCACGGCCGTGGACTCGGCAACGGGGGAGCGCACCGCCTTCGACGACACCAGCGGTGTGTCACTGGTCGACGCGGTGACCGCCAGCTGCGCCGTCCCCGGCGTCTTTCCGCCGGTCAGCATCGACGGCAAGCGGTGGATCGACGGCGGTGTGCACTCCAGCGCCAATGCCGATCTGGCCGCCGGCTACAGCCGCGTCGTGGTGATCGCACCGATGGCGGTCAGCGGCGGGCCGATCGCCGCCCCGCGCACCCAGGGCGAGAACCTGGCCCGCCAGGGCGCCCGCGTCTGCGTCATCACACCCGACCGGAGCGCCAGGGCAGCGTTCGGACGCAACGTCCTGGACCCCACCAAACGCGCGGACGCAGCCCGCGCAGGCCGCCGCCAGTCCTCCGCCCACACCGAGGAAATCCAACAGATCTGGTCCGACTGACCGCCGGCCACGGCTCCGGTCACGGCTCGGCCCATGGCTCCGTCCGCGGCTTCGCCCACGGCTTCATCTGCGCCTGCGCCTGGGCCTGCGGCTCGGCTTGCGCCTGGGCCTGCGCCTGGGCCTGGGCCTGCGCCTGGGCCTGGGCCTGTGGCTCGGCTTGCGCCTGGGCCTGGGCCTGCGCCTGGGCTCGTGGCTCGGCCCGGGCCCGGGCCCGCGCCTCGGCACCGCCCGAACCCGCCCCCGTCCCGCCCGGCACAATGGGACGGTGAACACGCACACCGGGCCGGCGGCCGGACACCACGAGCCGGGTGATGACCACCTCGGGACGCCGGACGAAGCGCCCGACCCGATACCCGTCACCCGGGCCGTCGACCACGGCACCGCCAAGCTGATGCCGGACGTCGACCGCCCCCGCGCATGGCTCCTGACGGTGGACGGCGCCCCGCAGTCGTACGTGGACCTCGACGCCCCCACGCACCTGGAATTCGAGTACGTCCGCCGGCTGGCACACGTCCTGGACGAGGCCGAGGCCCCGGGCCGCCCCCTCGACGTGCTCCACCTGGGCGGCGGCGCCCTCACCCTGGCCCGCTACCTGGCGGCCACCCGCCCGCACTCCCGGCAGGACGTGATCGACGCCGACCGCGGACTGCTCGCCCTGGTGACGGAACACCTGCCGCTGCCCCCCGGCTCCGGCATCGCGGTGCGCGCCCAGGATGCCCGTACGGCGCTGGAGCAGGCGCCGGAGAACAGCGCCGACGTCATCGTGGCCGACGTCTTCGGCGGCTCACGGGTGCCGGCCCACCTCACCTCGGTCGAGTACGCGTGCGCCGCGGCCCGGGTGCTGCGCCCACACGGCCTCTACGCGGCCAACCTCGCCGACAGCGCACCCTTCGGCTTCCTGCGCGGCCAACTCGCCAATTTCGCCACGGTCTTCGAGCACCTCGCGCTGATCGCCGAGCCCTCCGTGCTGCGCGGCCGCCGCTTCGGCAACGCCATCCTGCTCGCTTCGCGTAAGGAGCTGCCGCTGGCCGCACTGGCCCGGCGTACGGCCGGTGACGCGTTCCCGGCCCGGGTCGAGCACGGCGCGGCGCTACGACGGCTGATCGCGGACGCCGCCCCCGTACGGGACGCGGAAGCGGTGGCGTCCCCGGTGCCCCCCGAGGGCGCCTTCAGCATCGGCTGACGCGGGCCGCGTGCAGCGTCGGCCGATGGCGGCCGCGCGCTTCTCGGCCGCGCGTTGCGCCGCTTCCCGCTCGCGCACCTCTCCGCCTTCCCCCGCCGCCTCAGCCTCCCGTCTCTGCTTCCACCGCCCCGTCTCCTCCCCGCCTCTGACTCTTCCTTATTCCGGCAACGACTACAGAGAGTTAATAGTTCCGCCCAGCGTATTACGTTGGGTGAGTGGTGGGAGGTGCGCAGGGTGCGTCACTCGAAGGGGTGGCCGGTGGGTCGCTCGGCAGTGGCGGGCCGTTCGTCGCCGGATCCCGCCGCACCAGCCGCCGTACGTCCCCCACGCACAGCACGGCCCCCGTCAGCAGCGCGATCAGTGCGGAGCAGCCCCACAGCGCAGTCGTCCGTCCGATGAGGTCCTGTACGGGGCCGGCCAGGGCGGTGGCCACCGGGACGCCGATGAGGGAGCCGAACCAGTCGTAGGAGGAGACGCGGGAGAATTTCTCTTCGGGGATCTCCTGGTGCAGCGCCATCATCCAGGTCACCGCGAAGATCTCGATCGCGATGCCGGTGCCGAACATGACCACCGCCAGCCCGGCGGCCGGCAGCGGCACGGCCAGTGCGGCGGACGGCAGTGCGAGCGGGAAGACGCAGAGCGCGCCGGTCAGCAGGATGCGGCGCGGCTTGATGCGGGTCATCAGCAGCGCACCGCCCACCGTGCCCGCGCCGAACGCGGCCAGCGCCAGCCCCCACGGCCGGGCGCCGCCCAGATGTTCCTCGGCGACCAGCGGCCCGTAGACCGCCTCGGCGGCCACGATCAACGCGTTGACGATGGCGAACTGCACCACCACGGCCCACAGCCAGGTCCGGGAGGCGACCTCGCGCCAGCCGTCCCGCAGGTCGTGCAGCATCCCGCCGCCGGGGGTGCGCGCGGCGACCCCGCTGACGTCGAGGAATGCGCGCAGCGCTGCCGCGAGGGCGAAAGCGGCGGAGTCGACGGCCAGCACCCAGCCGGGACCGACGGCCGCGACCAGTGCGCCGCCGAGCGCCGCACCGCCGATGTTCGCGCCGTTCATGCCCATCCGGAACACGGCGAAGGCGCGCCCCGCCTGCTCCCCCGAGACGCTGGCGAGCACCATGCCCTCGGAGGCCGGGGCGAAGAACGCCTGCCCGGTGCCGCCGAGCGCGGCCAGCAGCGCCATCTGCCACAGCTGCGGCTCCCCGGCCAGTACGAGCAGCGCGAACAGGCCCTGGGAGACACAGCTGAGGGTGTTGGCGGCGACCATCACCCGATGCCGGGGGAGCCGGTCGGCGAGCGCGCCGCCGATCAGCAGGAAGAGGACGAGCGGGGTCGTACGGGCGGTGGCGACCAGTCCGACATCGGTGGCCGAACCGCCGGCGCCGAGCACCGCGAAGGCGGTCGCGATGTGCGCGCCGGAGCTGCCGATGTTCGCGATCGCCGTGGCGCCGGTGAGCAGCAGATAGTTGCGTCCCGCCCATGTCGGGCGGGCTGTCAGCAAGGCCGCACCGCCCGGCGTCGGATCAACATCGACTCGTACGGGCCGAGTAATGCCAGCGGGTGCCGGGGGTGGGGTTCTGGGCGCATGGTCGTCAACGATATGTGGGCCGGGTGAGGCGCGGCACGGGGATTTCGGGGCGTCGTGGCGCGGGAGTTTCGGGGCGTACGGGAGGCCTGCCGGGCCAAGGGCGGGGGGCGCCGGCGGCGAAGGGCGGGCGCACTCTTCCCAACCCAAGCTACCGGCAGGTAACATTCCGGCATGTCCTCTGAGACCCTGCCGTCGATCGGCGAAATGATGGCGGCATCCGTGCCGATGGTCCGCACCCTGAACCTCGAGTTCACCGAGACCACCGCCGAGCGCGCCGTGGTCCGGATGCCGGATCAGTCCGACTTCCACAACCACGTCGGCGGCCCGCACGCCGGGGCGATGTTCACCCTCGCCGAGTCGGCGAGCGGCGCGATCGTGATGACGGCCTTCGGCGACCAGCTGGGCCGCGCGGTGCCGCTGGCCGTACGCGCCGAGATCGGCTACAAGAAGCTCGCCATGGGCCCGGTCACCGCGACCGCCGAGCTCGGCCGGCCGGTGGCCGAGGTGGTCGCCGACCTGGATGCCGGCGAGCGCCCGGAATTCCCGGTCAAGGTCGCCATTGCCCGTGAGGACGGCACGGTCACCGGCGAGATGACCATCGTGTGGACGCTGCGTCCCAATAAGTGACCTCTGGGTGACCCCTGGGTGAGCCTCGGGTGGGTCGTCAGTGAGCCAGTAGGCGAAGACCGTTTCCCGGCCCGTCGTGCAGTGCACGGCGGGCCGTCGTCGATCGGCCTCCGGGCCGGACGATCGAGTACGCTTCCCTGGCGCGCTGTTTCGGCGCGCCAGGGAAGCGACCGGCAACGACCGGCGGATCCCCCAAGCGGACGTCACCCACAATGAGGTGCGGGCCGAGG
>NZ_JBEZJZ010000094.1:0-33002 GCF_040651455.1 Streptomyces sp. NPDC048483 | reverse complement strand
CAGGCCAGCGACGCGCAGGGGGAGCCGTCGGTGCCGGTCACGGCCGGTGCCGCACGCTCCGCGGGCTGCCGCTCACCTTGGAGTCCGGCGCCCATCGGGTGGCTGCGCGCTGGATGCTCATGCTCGCCAAGGACGGCTACACGGTCGTCGAGCAGCTTCTGGAAGAGAAGAGCCCCGTCGACGTGGCGGAACAGGTCGCCCACGTGGCCGACCACGTGATCCGCAAGCCCCTGGCCTGCGCCACCGCGGCGACCATCACCGAGATGACGATCCCTGCCGACGAGATGGTGCTCATCGCGAGCGACGGCGGCCACGACCAGATCGATGCCGGCGTGCTTGAGGGCCGCCTGGTCCGTGAGCACCACGGCGTTCCACAGGCACTGGCTGACGCGCTCGTCGCCGCTGCCGGGGGGCGAACGCCACTGCGCTGGTAACCGCACCTGAGCGAAGGAACAGAGCGTGGCCATCAAGACTCTGCGGCGGGAGAGATACGAGGCATTCGCTCATCTGGCGCATGGGGCTCCGCCGGCGACATATCAGGATGACGCTGCTTGACGGCGCCCGGGAGAACCAGGGTTCCGACGCTCCTCCACCTCTGAGCCTGCTGTTACCCGTGCCCTCAGTTGCGAAGCGTCATTGCCAAGGCGCGAGTAGACGAGAAGACCCGCACCGTAGGACCGGTGCGGGTCTTCTCGTACTGAGGTGGAGAGGAGAGAGGGGGCCGTGACAGTGGGTGCCGCAAGATGCCGATCAAGGCGATCAGCGACACCGTCTGACCACGTCTTTGCCGGTCAGGTCTCGTTGGCGGTGATGCGCTCGCCTTGGCCGGGGTGTTGGGCGACGGGCGGGTCCGCGTCGGCGCTGCCCTGGTCTTGGGTGTCGGCGCCCGCGATCTGGTGCGGCAGCTTCGCCGCGACGACGATCGTCACCAGGGCGAGGACGGCCGTGACGCCAAAGGCCAGCTTCATCCCGCTCACCTGTGCGGACACGGCAGCGACGCCGTCGGCGATCAGGTGGCTGGAGCGCGCGGACATCACGGTCACCACAAGCGCGGTCCCGAACGCTGCGGCGACTTGCTGCAACGTCCCGAGCATCGAGCTGCCGTGCGAGTACAGATGCGGGGGAAGCCCGCCCATGCCAAGCGTGAAGACCGGAGTGAACGTCGCCGCCAGGCTCACCATCAGCAGCGCATGCAGTCCCAGCACCTGCCAGTACGGCATCGTCGTGGAGACCTGGGTGAACCCGCCGAGGGCGAGCACCATGCCGATCGAGCCGGGCAGCACCAGCGGCCGACTACCGAATCTATCGAACACCTTTCCGACGATCGGTCCCAGCAGGCCCATGCCCAGACCGCCCGGCATGACCAGCAGGCCGGTCTCCAGCGGGCTGAGCCCGCGCAAGTTCTGCAGGTACAGCGGCAGCAGGATCATCGCCCCGAGCATCGCCATGAACCCGATGGACATGAGGACCAAGGACAGGCTGTAGGTCCGGTGCCCGAGGGTGCGCAGGTCCATCAGGGGCGCACCGGTGCGTTGCAGCTTGAGCTGGCGGATCACGAAAACCGCGATTGCCACGACCCCGGTGATGACGATGCCGACGCCGAGCCCGACCTTGCCGTCGGTGTCGCCGAAGAGGCTCAGGCCGTATACCAGGCCGCCGAATCCGAGCGCCGCCAAGCCGACGCTGAGCCAGTCGATGGAGCTCACCTGCGGGTCGCTGATGTTTTCCACATTGCGCAGCCCGAACACGGTCACCAGAGCCGCGATCGGCAGGACGACCACGAACAGCATGCGCCAGGAGCCGACCTGCAGGATCAGCCCGGACACGGCAGGTCCGAGCGCGGGCGCCACCGAGATCGCCAGGGTGACGTTGCCCATCACCCGGCCGCGATCATGCTCGGGCACCACGATCATCAACGTGGTCATCAGCAGCGGCATCATCACGGCCGTGCCTGCGGCCTGCACGACCCGACCCAGCAGCAGCACCTCGAAGGACGGCGCGACGGCTGACAGCACGGTACCCGCGAGGAACACGCCCATCGCTATCGCGTAGGCCTGGCGGGTGGTGACCCGCTGCAGGAACCAACCGGTGATCGGGATCACAACGGCCATGGTGAGCATGAACACGGTGGACACCCACTGCGCCGCCTGCTCGGTGATGCGCAACGAATCCATCAATCGCGGGATAGCGTTGATCATGATGGTCTCGTTGAGGATCACCACGAACGTGGCCAGTACCAGCAGCCGCACCACCATCGGGGTGCGGCCCGCCTTCACGGCCGGTCGTTCTGGTATCGCAGCTGACATCGCAGCACCTCGCTGGGGTTCCTGGTCACAGTCGCCTCGCAGCCAAGGGCCGCCGGCATGGACGGGGGTGGTGGGGACACCGATAAAGACCGGCACGCCTGGCAGAACTCATCGGCCTGCCCAAGTCTTCCGCATCGTTGCACATATCTCCCCCGAATTTTCGTCTGATCAACGAAGGCATCCGTCGGCCACCCCACCCCGACAAGCTGTCCGGAACGTCGGCGTATGTCGGCAGGGTTCGCCGTCGCCGTTTCCGGCCTTTGCGCTGCCCGGCGTCGCAATGGCGGCCCTCCGTAACCGCCCCCTCCTGCTGACGACGGGCAGGCGTGCTCAGCCGGGCCTTGACGTCGCCGGACCAGCGCGCTCCGACGTCCGGCACCCTCATACGCCGCCCCCGTCCCCCCGCAGGAAGGCCGGCGGCTCGGTGGCCAGGCCCATGCGGAAGACACGAATTTCGCTGCCCTTGGGCCTCCAGTTGCGGTCCAGGAACGTCAGGCCGGCCACCAGTCGGTGGCCGTCGGGTGACCAGGCCACATCCAGGCTCCGCGCGGTGGTCCCGCGACCGCTCATGGCGTGACGGGTCACCAGCCGGTGGTCGCTGACCCGCCGGATGGTCACATCGGCCTGCCCCGGAGTGACGCCGGCGACGGCCAAGTGGTCGCCGCCGGGGCTCACCCTGAGGCACTGGACCGTCATCTCGTCGTTCTCAATCACGTCCAGATTCCGGCCGTTCGAGGGGTCCAGCACGTACACCCGGGTGCCACGGGCGACGAACATCTTCGTCTCGTCGGCAGAGAACGCCACGCCCTGGTACGGATCCACGGGCCCCGGCTCCTCGACGTACCAGTCCTCGTCCTCGTCCTCGTACTCCGCGGCTTCGCCGTCGTCCGCTGCCTCGGCCCGGTTCTGGATCTCGTCCTCGTCCTCGTCCGTGGACTCGTCCTCGGTCTTGCCCTTGGTCTCGTCCTTGTCCCCGCTCTCGCCCACCGGTATCACCCTCGTCTCGCCGGTGGGCGACAGCAGCGCGACGGCAGACCCGGCCGCCGCCCCGACCGCATGGTCGACGCGGTAACGGCCGGTGGGCGAACGCACAAGTCCCGCCTGCGCCGACGCCTCGGCCGGACCGCCCGACGCCGCGTCGTAGGCCAGTTGCGGGTACGCGTCCTCCTGATGGCGAACGGTGACCACCGGCTCCCCGGGAATCCACATCAGCCAGGGCGACGTGTACGCGTCCCCGTCGGGGCGGGCGCGCATGCATTCACGCCAGCCGTCGGTGCCGTACACCACCAGCTCGCCGTCCCACTCGCTGCTGACAGCCAGGAACCGGCCGTCGTCGGAGAACGCCAGATGACGAGCCTCGTCCTCGCCAAAAGGCTTCAACCTGGCCACGGGGCGGCGCAGTTCGGGCACCGTCCCCGCCTCGCCCGCGAGCGGCCAGTCGGCGTGCGTGGGATAACTGGCGGTGCGCCACCAGTCCCCGACTTCCAGATGCTCCATCCAGCGAGAGTCGGTGACCACCACGTCGTAGTCGGCGCCTACGCGCACCTCCTCGCTACGGAGCATCTCCGCAGCGGCCTCGGGGGACATCTGGTCGAACCTGTTCCCGTCCTCCCACGGAAACCCGAGACCGCTCTCGTCGAGACGCCTCTCCGCCGCCGACGTGTAAGGGAAGTTGCGTGCCGCGATTCGCTGCACACTCTCGATGAACCACCGGGTATGGGTGTCCACCCACACCTCGTCGAGGTACTGGTCCTGGGTGATCACGCCGCCCAGCGGCGCCTCGTACGCGGACTCCCGCAGGACACGGAGGAAGAAGCTCGCGTCGTCGGTCAGTGGTGCATGCGAGCCGATGTCGTAGTAGACGACGGTGACCCGCAGCCGTAGGCGCCGATGGGGCGGATCCACCGCCAGCACACGCACACCGTAGAGATCCGTCATGTTGCCTCCCCCGCTTGTCCTGGTCGGTCGTTTCGCTGTCGCCGGGATCCCGACGGCAGGGCCCGACATAGACAACCTTGGCATCCGCCTCTGACATCGGGGCGGGGGACAGAGAGCGACGTAGCAAACGAAGCGGCGTTCCGAGCGGAAGCCACAGGCAGTGGGCGATCGTTCCTTGTGCCGAATGAGGGCCGGTCCGGTGTGCACCATCCCCGCGCCACGGGAGACGGGTCACTGGCTCCCGGTGAGTTCGCCGCTGAGCTTCTCGTGGATCTGGGCGCTCGGCTGATTGAGGCCGATGATCTCGACGGTCTTGCCGCGCTGGGCGTACTTGGTCTCGATCGCGTCGAGGGCTGCGACGGATGAGGCGTCCCAGACGTGTGCGGCGCTCAGATCGATGACGACCTTGTCGGGGTCGGTGCCGTAATGGAACTGGGTGGCCAGGTCGTTGGAGGAGGCGAAGAACAGTTCCCCGGTGACGGAGTAGACGACCTGTTTGCCGTCGGGGTCGGTGACGGCGGTGACGTTCGCCAGGTGGGCGACGCGCTTGGCGAAGATGACCATCGCGGTGAGGGAGCCCGCGACGACGCCGATGGCGAGGTTGTGGGTGGCCACCACGCAGGCGACCGTGACCAGCATGACGGTGATCTCCCCGACGGGCATCCGCTTCAGGGTCTTCGGGGCGATGGAGTGCCAGTCGAAGGTGCCGATCGACACCGTGACCATGACGGCGACGAGGGCTGCCATGGGGATGTCGGAGACGATCGGGCCGAAGGCGATACACAGCACCATCAGGAAGGCGCCGGCCAGGAAGGTGGACAGGCGGGTCCGGGCGCCGGACACCCGTACGTTGATCATGGTCTGGCCGATCATCGCGCAGCCGCCCATGCCGCCGAAGAAGCCGGTGACGATGTTGGCGATGCCCTGTCCGATCGACTCGCGGGTCTTGGAGGAGCGGGTGTCGGTGAGGTCGTCGACCAACTTGGCCGTCATCAGGGACTCCAACAGCCCGACCAGCGCCATGGCGAACGCGTACGGAGCGACGATCTTCAACGTATCCAGGGTGAATGGCACATCAGGCAGGCCCGGCACCGGCAGCGAGGAGGGCAGTTCGCCCTTGTCGCCCACGGTCGGCACCGCGATTCCTGCCGCGACCGTGATGACGGTGAGGACCACGATCGACACCAGCGGCGCGGGCACCACCTTGGTGACCTTGGGGAAGAACACCGTCAGCGCCAGGCCGCCGGCGATCAGCGGGTAGACGGCCCACGGCACGCCCGTCATCTCCGGCACCTGCGCCATGAAGATCAGGATCGCCAGGGAGTTGACGAAGCCGACCATCACGCTGCGCGGCACGAACCGCATCAGCTTCGCGACACCCAGAGCGCCCAGCACGATCTGGAAGACGCCGGCGAGGATGACGGCCGCGACCAGATAGCCGAAGCCGTGCTCCCGGTTGAGCGGCGCGACGACCAGGGCCACCGCACCGGCCGCCGCGGAGACCATCGCCGGTCGGCCGCCGACGATCGCGATCGTCACCGCCATGGTGAAGGACGCGAACAGGCCGATCGCCGGATCGACTCCGGCGATGATCGAGAACGAGATCACCTCGGGGATCAGCGCGAAAGCCACCACGAGACCAGCCAGAGCCTCGGTACGGAAGACCTTCGGGGAGAGCCAGGACGGGCGGCCCAGGCGCAGGCGCGCAGCGGCGGACGGTGCGGAGGAGGACAAGGGGAAATGCCTGTCGGGTTCGGGCACACCCTGGGCGGGCGTGCGGGGAAGGCCTATCGGACCGGACGGTCCGTGCGGGGCCCGCGCGAAGCAGTACGGGCAGGAAGTCTTGGGGCGCAGAAAGCGGGGCTCGGGCTCGGGAGCCGAAGGCCCGCGACGTGCTGATCAGGGGCAGCGGATCACGGCGGGCAGGCAGCGGCGGCAGGCATCACGGACACGCGCGCGCTCCTACGGGCTCGGTGGTCATCGCCGGGAGCGTCGTCGATCCTGGCACGGCTGACGGTGCGGGATGCGGGCCCGCACCAGAAAGAGAGGGCACAGTGCCCTCAACCGCGAGCAACTCTACCCTAACGTTAGGGTAGAGAGGGAAGGTGGCCGTACGGGCCACCGCACGGCCGCGAGAGGGCGCACCAGGTGAGCAGCGAGCACATGCAGATCGGCGAGGTCGCCGCGCGGACCGAGCTGTCCCTGCGCACCATCCGCCACTACGAGGAGACCGGCCTGGTCACCCCCTCGGCCCGCTCGCAGGGAGGCTTCCGCCTCTACACCGAGACCGACATCGCCCGCCTCATGGTCATCCGCCGGATGAAGCCGCTCGGCTTCACGCTGGAGCAGATGCGCGACCTGATGGACGCCACCGACCGCCTGGACTCCGGCGAAGAGCTCTCGGCCGAGGAGCGGGAGGAAGGCCTGGCACAGGTGCGCGAGTTCGAGCGGATGGCCGCTGAGCGGGTGACAGATCTGCAGACCCAACTCGCGCGGGCCGAGGAGTTCGCCGCCACCCTGCGCGAACGTCTTGCACCGGTACGGCTTGCTTGACGGCGGTCGCCTGGACTGACCCAGCTTCCCTCGCTCCCGGCTGCCGCCGTCCTTGGACGCCTCGGCCTTCAACAAGTGGCTCACCGCGGACGTGACATTCACTGCCGGAGACGGCCGGCGATTCCGCCGGCAAGGGGTGCTCGTCCTGGAAGATCCGCGCCTACCTGCGTAAACGCGGGATCGCCTGCACGATCCCGGAACGCATCGACCAGATCAACGACCGACTGATACGCGACGAAAACCTCTGCCGCCTCGACCACACCCTCTACCGACGCCGCAACGTCGTCGAACGCTGCTTCGGCCGCCTCAAACAGAACAGAGCCCTCGCCACCCCTACGACAAACGAGCCACCCACTACCAAGCCATGGTCACCCTCGCCTGCCTACAACTCTGGCTCCCATGGCATGCGGACACACCCTAGGTGCGCGGGGTGCCGGCGCAGAGGCTGCGTCCCGGAAACGCGCCAGGGGCGACGTCGTGGTCAGCATGAGCGCACAGGAGGTTCGAACGTGATGCCGAGGTGTTGGAGGAGACCTTCACGCTGCTCGGTTGTGGGCAGGACCATGATGTCGTCGTTGAGTGGCGAGCCTTTCTGCTCGACGTAGCGGAAGTCCCGGGGGCCATCATGGGAGCCGAGCGCTTCGATGGCTTGGCACGCTGCTCCCATGTCGAGGTAGTCGTTCGGCTCCTGTTCGACGCCGAACGAGAGTGGCTTGCCGTTGCATTCGCAGTGCAGTGTCCCCAGGCCGCAGTCTTCGTCGTCCGGGTTTTCTTTCTCGAAGCGGTAGTTGGAGACGGTGACTTTGCCGGCAGTAAGGGCTGCAGCCTCGTCCAGCACGCTTTGGGCCTTCTCTTTGCTGATCATTCCGCGGGAATGGGCACCAGCCGTGCATCGTCGCACCGCATCCATGCGGTCTCACCGTCGGTGAAGAAGACCTCGCCGCCGAACGGGTCGGGTGCCACCGCCACCCCGTTGCGTAGCGCCACGTTGACCGCCACCCTGTCCGACGGGCCCCCTGACTGTCCTGGTGACCCGTGGCACGAACTTCTCGGCCGGTATGCGGCGCGGACGTGCGCGCCGCGGGCAGGCAACGCCCGGCTAGCGTGCGATCTCGTCCAGCAGTGCTGCCAGTTCCGTCGGCCGGGAGAACATCGGCCAGTGTCCAGTTGGCAGGTGACGTAGGTCCATTCGGGCCATCGATTCGAAGACTGCGTTGCCGCTGTCGGCCATCATGCGCACCTGTTCCGGGGTGAAGGTTGAGGCGATCACCGAGCAGCGTGTGTCTGGTGGCACCGTGGGGCGGACCAGGGGGCGGGTGACGGTCGCGAATGGTTGAGGTGTGGCCAACGTGCCTATCCGTGCGAGATGTTCGTCAGTAAGTCCCGCCAGGTTGTCCGGATCGGCTTCCGGGTCGAACGGCGGCGCCGGCAGCCGCCAGCCGTCCCCCTCCTCCACGACCTGCTTGCGCCACTCCTCCTGCGTTTGGGGCTCGTTGAAGTCGATCACTGCCATGCCGCCCGGCAGCGGTCCTGCGTCTACGTACACGATCCGTGCGATCAGGTCCGGAATCCGGTCCGCGGCGCCAGTGACCGGCAGGTTTGCTCCACTGTGGCCGACCAGCACCACATCTCGCAGACCCTTGCCTTCGATGAAACGGACAATGTCATCTACATGCGTGTAGACATCCACGTCCGGCGTGGCCTCGGCTGCCCGGTCGGCCAGACCGGTCAGGGTGAGCGGGTAGACGTCATGTCCCGCTGCCCTCAGCTCCGATGTGACATCTTCCCAGGCCCAGGCTCCGAGCCAGAACCCGGGAACCAGAACGATCGCCGCCATGCCTGCCCCATTTCTCGTGTGTCCTGCCGTGTTGGACCACAGGCTAGACACGATGGCGGACATCTACTGTCCTAGATCCACCGCAGGGGACAATCTTGCTGAGGGATCAGGCCACAGTCCTGCGAACCCAGTCCCGCGAACCGTCTGGTGCGTGACGAGCGCAGCCAGGGGCGCACAGCGGCAACGGTCACGGTGCCGTGAAAGACATGCGCTCGCTTGTCAGAGCGGGTAGCTACAGCACGGAAGTGTTTGAGCTCAAGGGAGAATGGGATTTCAAGCGCACCAAGCACGGCCTTGTGACAGCGGGCATGCCGGGGCGCGCCGCGACCACCCGGTCCAGGTCCTCTTCCGCGTCCGCTTGGGCCAGCAGAGCGGTGAAGACCCGTTCCCATGTGCCGTCGATCGCCCCGTTCCGCAGCCTGCTGGACGCGGCCATCAACGAGTGGCTGTGACCAGTTCGAGAAACGCCCTAGAGCAGCCACTTCCCGTCGCGCATCAGGGTCCGTCCGGCCATCTCGGGAACCGTGCCCCACGCCTGTAGCACCTGCGGGGTGACCTGGAAGAAGACGTACGAGGGGTGGTCTTCGCGAGGGTCCCAGCCGTCCTTGGCGGCGAAGGCGTCGCCCACCTCGGCCGGAAGCTCCTCGCGGGTCAGCATGCGGGCGGTGCCGTGGACCAGGACCACGTCCCGGCTATGGCCGAAGCTGAGCCGGACCCGACCCGAGGCACACAGGTTGCGCCCGGTCGGGTTGGTGTCGCGGGTGGACAGCCACACCGCCTCGCCATCCCACCAGAAGGCCAGCGGAACGAGGCACGGCTCGCCGGTAGCGTCGGCCGTGGCGGCCCATACGTCGTTGTCCTGCACGAGCCGTTCAAGCGCCTCGCGCTTGCGCTGCTCCGGGCTGCGGGGACCGCTTGGCGGAGAGTCAACTGCCGTCATGTGGGGAGGCTACGGCGTGAGGCGCTCGGTCACATCCGGCGGCGGAACTAGGTCGCAAGGCGGAGGGTCGTCCTCGTACTGGGCGTACCCAAACAGCCGACAACGCAGCAGCGAGCATGCCAGTCGGGACTTTCGATACGCGCCCTGGCTGTGCTGACCGGAGAGGCTGGTGACGCGGCTGGCGGGTGTGTGGCCGCTGATTCCGGTGTGGGTGGGGTCGGTGGTAGTGGTACCAGTCCAGCCAGTCGGTGACTGCTGCCTGCCGTTCGCTTTCTGACGTGTAGGGGCGGTGGTAGGCCCATTCGTGCGGCGTGGCACACCCCGGGCCGGCCACGCCAAGCCGGCCACCTCCACCTGATTCGGGCGCAAGCCGATTGCCGCAGGGACGGAATCGGATCTGCCGGACTGGCCGCGGCGGAGTCCGAGGGCGCCATGACCTTTCCTGGGCCGGCGTTCGTGACGCGCGCCCGCCGCTCCCCGCTCCGTCACCAGGCTGCCGGGGCGGTCGCCGCGGTGTGCCTGTTGGGCGGAGCTGCGGTTGCGGCGCCTTACGCGAGGGCCGGATTCGCCTTTCAGATCGTCAGGGCAGCAGCAGAACAGGGCTGCTCTTCGACGTCAATGGCGCGGTGACCGACCGTAGCGGCACCGTTCCCGCCAGCGGTTCCGCCATGGTCTGGGCGCCCGCCTCCGCCGCTTCCGTGCCGGAGCCCGGTCGGTATGTACTGCTGCTCCGCCCTGCACCCGCCGAACTCCGGGACGGTGGTACGGCGTTCGGGATGTCCGCCCGTCACATGCTCCGCGTCGAGGGTGACCAGGTGCTCGTGGACTGCGCGGACAAGCCCGACAGCGAGAAGCGGCAGCGGGCCGTGACGCTGCCGCGACTGCGCGCCGCGCTGGGCCGTCAGTGAACCACGCCCGGCGCGCGTCCTCAGCGAGGCGTCAGGTCCGGTAGAACCACAACTCCTCGTCGGGGTAGTCCACGATGATCTCGCTGGTCGGCCTGTCGCGGTGGCCCTCCGAGCGGTAGCTCATCTACGGCACCCACGAATCCGTGAAGTGGGTGACCATCATGGTGTGGCCCGGCTCTGCGGGTGTCAGGGAAACATTCCAGAAATCGGCATAGCGGCCACCGCGGCGCAGCAATTCGTCGTGGCTGCCTTCCTCCACGATTCGGCCGTCGTCCAGAAAGACGATGCGATCGGCGCGTTGGACGGTTCGCATCCGGTGCGCGACCATCACTACCGTCCGGCCGGCCATCAGGCGCTCGATGCCCTCGTGGACGGCGGCCTCGTTCACCGGGTCCAGGGCGGAGGTCACCTCGTCCAGCAGCACGATGGGCGCATTCTTCAGCAGCGCTCGCGCGATGGCGACCCGCTGGCGCTCACCACCGGACAGCAGTGCGCCGCCCTCGCCGACATTCGTCGCCCATCCGCCGGGCAGTCGCTCGATCACGTCGTCCAGTCGCGCCGCGGTCGCTGCCGCCCGCACCGCGGTTTCGTCGGCATCGGGGCGGCCCAGACGCACATTTTCCTCGATCGTGCCGTCGAAGAGGTAGACGTCCTGGAAGACGATGGCGATCTGCGCCATCAGCGCCTCGGTGTCGATGGCGCGCACATCCACACCTCCCACACGCACCACGCCCGCGTCCACGTCGTAGAACCGCGCGATCAACTGCAGCAGGGTGCTCTTGCCCGCACCCGACGGTCCGACAACGGCGAGCCGCTGTCCCTCCGGTACGGACAGCGACACATGGTCGATCACCGTGCGGTCGCCGTGCCGGAGGGCAACGGACTCGAACTCCAGGTCATGGCCCACCGGCTGGATCGGGTCGGGAGTTTCCGGCAGCGGCCGGGTGCGCAACACCGCGTCGAGTCTCTTCAGCTCGGAACGCGCGCCGCGCAGTTGGCCACCGATCTCCGCCAGGGACAGCAGCGGATCCGCGCAGCGGGCGGCGAGCACCAGGATCGCCAAGACCTCTGCCACACCGATTTTCCCGCCGAGCGCGAGGTGGACCCCCAGCACCAGCAGCCCGGTGAACATCGCCTGCACCGTGAAGGTCAGGCCCAATACCCCGGGCAGCGCCGAGAGTGTGGAGCGGCGCGATGCGCGCTGGACTTCCCGCAGCGAGTCGTCGAGCAGCTGGAAGCGTTCGACGGTCCGACCGCCGGCGCGCAGCACCGGCTGGGCCCGGAGGTATTCGATGACCCGCCCGGTGGCCTCATGGTCGCGTTCGGCGCTCTCCGCATCGTTGGCGGCCATCAAGCGTCCCGTCCAGATCTGGATCGCCGCCACGACCGGTGCGGCAGCCAGCGCGGCCAGCCCCATCTGCCAATGGAAGGCAAGCATCACGAGAACGATCGTCAGGGGAGTCACGCCGGCGGAGATCAGCGGTGCCAGCAGATGCGCGATCGCGCTCATCGCCTGCAGGACGCCCTGACCGGCAAGGACCGACACCTCCCCTACGCGGCGGGCGCTGTACCAGCCGAGGGGCAACCGGGCCAGATGGTCACCGAGCCGGTGGTACATGGCACGCAACAGCGCGACCCCGACGCGGAAACCGGACAGATCACTGATGTAGCGCAGCACCGCGTACACCGCGACCGCGGCCCCGAACGCGATCAGCCAGGGCCAGGCATCTGCGGGCGTGCTCCCGAACAGCGCCCGCAGCACCGGGACCAGCAGTGCGTAGGACAACCCCTCGGCCACCGCGGTCGTCGTCATCAGGGCCACAGTGCGACGCACCGGCCGGGCGTACTCGTCTCCCAGCACACGCAACAGCATGCGAATCATCGGGGCTGGCCTCCTTGCGATGCGCCACCATGGGCTTCGATCCCGTCGGCGGCAGCCGAGCGGTGGGATTGCCAGAACGCGGCGAACTTTCCGTTCTGGAGCAGGAGTTCGGTGGGCGTGCCGCGTGCGACGATCGACCCGTTCTCCAGCATCACGACGGTGTCGGCGTCGGCGATCGTCTCCAGGCGATGGGCGATGACCAGGATGGTCCGGTCTCCCTCCAGCGTCGCCAGGGCCCGGCGCACCGCCTGTTCGGTCTGCGGGTCGGCGAAGGCGGTCGCCTCGTCGAGCACCAGAACGGGCGCGTCGGCCAGCAGTGCGCGTGCGAGGGCGAGCCGCTGTGCCTCGCCCCCCGACAGTCCCGTGTCGTCGCCGAGCACCGTTTCGTATCCGCGCGGCAGCTCGAGAATTCGCTCGTGGATGTGGGCCAGCCGGGCGGCACGGACCACGTCGTCGAGGTCGGCATGCGGTACCGCCAGCGCGATATTGTCCGCGACCGACGCACGCAGCAGGCGCACGTCCTGGAAGACGAAAGAGACCATCCGGTAGAGCTCGCTGCTGCCGAGGTCGCGCAGATCGACACCGCCCAGGGCGACCGAACCGTGGGTCGGGTCGAAGAACCGCGGCAACAGCTGAACCAGCGTGGACTTGCCGCTTCCTGACGGGCCGACGATCGCGGTGACCGTCCCCGGCTCAAGCACCAGGTCGATCCCGCGCAGCACCTCGTGATCGGCTTCGTATCCGAAGCGGACGTCACGCAGCTCCACCCGGTGGCCCTGGGGTGCGACCGGGTGCGCGGGCTCCGGCAGCGAGGGCACCGCGAGGACGTCCCGGATCCGGCCGACCGCGCGCCGGGCGGCCTGCACGTCGTCGAAGCCGTGGCCGAGGGCCGCCACCGGAGCGGTCAGGCCCAACCCGAGCAGCAGGAAGGGCAGCAGGTCGGCCGGGGCCATGGAACCGTTCGTGATCAAAACCGCACCGCCGATCAGTACAACCAGCAGTACGAACGGCGGCGACAGCACCAGCTGCATCCCTGCGGCGATCCCGGAAAGTCCGCGCACCATCTGGTAGAAGACGTCGGCGAAATCGTCGGCGGCGGTGCGGAATGTGCGGTGGGCGCGCTCGCCTCCGCCGAACGCCTTGACCACCGAGATGCCCTGGACGAATTCGACGACGGAACTCGAAATGCGTCCCATGGCCCCGTCGACCTCCTTCTGCTCGCGCAGCCGGGTCGGGGTCATCATCAGGGGGACCAGCGCCACTGCCAGCACCACCGGGATCATCGTGATCAGCGTGAGCCGCCAGTCGATGGTGAACAAGTAGATCAGCGACACCAGAGGCACCACGAATGCGGAGACGAGCTCGCCGGGGGTGTGGGCGATGAACGGATGGACGGCACTGACGTCCTCCCCCACGACCTTTGCCAGTTCGCCGGTCCGGCGCCGGGAGAACCAGCCGATCGGTACGCGCCCCAGCCGCGCGGCCAGTTGCCGGCGGAACGACAGTTGCACCTGACCGTCGAGGAGATGCCCGATTCCGGACGACGCGGCGGTGCACAGCAGGCGGACGGACAGGCCGACCGCGCCCGCGATCACGACGATCCAGACATGACCGTGATCGATCGGGCCGGGCGACAGCAGCGTACGACCTGATTCGACGACCGCGAGCAGCGGCGCCAGGCCCGCGGCAGCGCCGATGACCTGCAGGATGACAACGGCGGCGAAACTCCGTCGAAAGGGGCGCAGTAACCCTGCCAGGCTCTGTCCCGCCGCGGAATCGGCATCGGGTGGTGGTGGGGACTGCTCCCTCGCCCTGTCAATGTCGGTGGTGGTCATCGCTCTCCCGGCTTCGTCGATCTCGTCATGGCCAGGGCCGTGGTCGGCCTCGACGGCCTCATGCGGCAAGGGCACGGCGCAGGACGGCGCCGAGTTCGGCGAGTTGCCGCTGAGAGACGTCGGCGGACTGGATCGCCAGCGACCCGTGGAAGGTGCCGGGCCACTGGTGCAGCTCGACCGATACGCCCGCCTGGAGCAGGCGCAGCGCGTAGTCGATGGCTTCGTCGCGATTCGGATCGAACTCTGCGGAGGCGATGTAGGCCGGTGGGAGGCCGGAGAGGTCCTCGGCCCGCGCCGGTGCGGCATACGCCGTGGCGGGCTGGGATCCCAGGTAGTACCCCAGCGCGGCGGCGCGTACGGCACGGTTGTTCCAGGGCGTGTCGGTGAAGTTCCGCGCCGACCACGTCTGCTGGCGGTCGTCGAGGAGGGCCTCGTTGAGCACTTGGAAGCAGATCGGGGGCCCCTGCTCGTCGCGGGCCCGCAACGACACCGCGGCTGCGAGGTTCCCGCCGGCGCTGTGGCCTGCGACCGCGATCTTGGCCGGGTCGATGCCGAGCTCGGCGGCGTGCTCGTGCACCCAGGTCAGTACGGCGTAGACGTCGTCCAGGGCAGCCGGGAACGGGTGCTCGGGGGCCAGACGGAAGTCGACGGTGATCACGACCGCGCCGGAGAGGTGTGCCATCGGGACGGCCCAGTGGTGCTCGGTGTCCAGGTCACCGACGACCCATCCGCCGCCGTGCAGCCAGATGACGGCGCCTTGTGCCTGGTGCGGGCGGTAGACCCGCACCGGCACATCCGGATCGGCCGGCACCGTGCGGTCTTCTCTCTCCAGTCCGGTGGTGTCCGGTGCCGGCCTCGCGGCGGCCATCTCGGCGTACATCGTGCGATAGGCGTCCGGGTCGGTCAGATCGGTACGGGGGAGCAAGGGGATGAATGCTTCGAGTTCGGGATCCATGCCGGCCATCCTCACCGTCGGCCGTCCCGGGCTCATCCGCCAACTGTCGGGTATCCCGCCCGGATCGCGCACCGATCGGCGCTTCTTCTCCCCGCCAAGGGGCTCTATCCTCCTGCTATGGAGGCACTGGCCGTACGGCTGTCGGGACTGGATTCGTACGTCGACGGCGCGCTCCGCATCGTCGCCTTCTACGACACACTGATGCGCCGACGGGTGGATCTCCCCGCGCTCGCCCGGGCCTCGGCGGGCCTTGCCGAGTGCGTGGCCGGGTTTCAACTCCACGGCACCGGGCGGGTGATCCGCGTCTCGCCGGACGGCAGGGAAGCGTCCGCCCCGCCGTCACCCGCGTCCACCACCGCGCCGATCACCCTCGATGAGGAGGAGATCGGCACGGTGTGGCTGGAACGTCCCGGACCGCCGAGCCCGCTCGACGAAGTCCTCCTTGACCGGCTCGCCATTGCCGCCGCGGCGGCCGTCGAGCGATACGGCCCGGCCCGTACCACCATGGCCGACCCGGCCCTCGTCGAGCTGGCGATCAGCTCTGATTGCGACGATGCGGCCCGAGCTCGGGCGCTACGGCTTCTGGGCTTCGCCGCCGACCTGCCCGTCCGCGTCGTCGCCGTACGCTCGCCGCTTCCGCTCGACCAGATCGGCTCCCTGCTCTGCCCCGCCCGCCCGGTGAAGGCGGCATCCCTCGACGACGTGGGCGTCATTCTGGCCACCACCGTCGACCCCGCCCGGATCCCGGCAGACGTACGCGCGGGCATCGGCGCCGCCGAAAGCCCCGACCGGTCCTGGCAGCAAGCCCGCACCGCCCTCCGCTTCACCACCCCACGCCGGCCGGTCGTCCACTACGACAGCCTGGGGGCGTTGGCGCTGCTCGCTCAGGTCCCCCAGGACGCCGCGCGCGACAACGCCGACGTGGCCGCCCTCGCCCGAATCGCCGACAACCCCGAAGACCTGGAGACCCTGGACGCCTACTGCGCCACCGGCTCCCTGCGCCGGGCCGCCGACCTCCTCCACCTGCACCACAGCAGCGTCGCCCGCCGACTCGACCAGATCGCAAAAGCCCTGGGCATCGAACTCACCGAACCCACCGGACTGATACGGGCCGCCCTCGCCCTCAGCGCCTGGCGGCTGCTCAACGACTGAGGAAGACCCGCCGCCTCTCCACTGGGGCGAGGTTTCAGCTGGACTCAGGGGAAGCTTCGCGTTCCTGGCAACGACCCTGCCGTAGTGGCTGGTTGGGATGCCGACTGGGGGTGCGCTGGGGTTCTCCCGTCGCCAGGCGTCGGTGTTCTCCCTGGTTGAACCCAGCGGTAGTTCCCCGGTCACCTGGGCGTTGATGTGTGTGCGAGGACCGTTCGTCGTTCGCGGCGAGCGGCACCGCCGCCACCTCGGGTGCACGAATCGCGCGTTCGGAGCCCCACTGGGCACCCGTGCAGGGCGTCGAGCCACGTCAGCAATATTTCATCGAGGTGTCATGGCCTCGCGAAAGAGTGCGGTACGTCGCGTCGGATCCCCGGTGCGCGTTCGCCCCGGGCCCGGCCCACGGGATCGGCGTGTGCCGTTTCCGACGGCGAGAACCGAACGGAATAAGCGAGTTGCCCCGTGAGTGAGACCCCGCAGTCGGACCCCCGAGAGGGCTCTGGCGAGACCGGACCCACCCAGCCGCTCCGGCAGGGAACCCCGGACTGGCGACCTGCGGCGCCGGCCCCGGGCCAGGCACCGCCCCCTGTGCCTGGCCAGGCGCCGCCTCCGATGCCGGACCGGTCGCCGGGCGTGCCCTCGGCGTGGTCACAGCCGGTCCCGGCGTCCCTGCCGCAGAACGGTGGCCCGGTCGCGGGGCGGGCGCGCGGCAGCGCGCGGCGCTGGCTGATCGGTGGCGGCGCGGCGCTCGCCGTGGCCGCGATCGTCGGTGTGGTCGTCGCCATGTCGGGGGGTGACGGCAAGAGCACCGCGTCGGAGAAGTCCGCCGCCGCTCCGGGCGGCGCCGTCAAGCCGCCGGCGCCCGGAGCGGCGGAGTCCGCGGGGAAGACCTACACCAAGGTGCCCGAAGGCTGCGAGCTGATCAAGGCGTCCACCCTCGCCCGCATCGCGCCCGGAACCGAGTGCAAGCCGTCCCAGTTCGACAACGCCACCATGGCAGCGATGATCACCAGGATGCCGAACTGGAAAACGCCCTTCGGCTCCGGCGGTGCGTTCCTGGACCTGGACGTGAACCTCTCGGTCGCCCCAGGGGCGAAAGGCATGTACGACATGCACAAGAAGTCCGCTCTCACTGCCTTGGGCAAGGTGCGCACGGTCACCGACTCCCGGCCGCTGGGCGATCTCGGCGACGAGGCCCATGTCGTCCACGCCGTCGACAAGGAACCGATGCACCTGGCCGAGGCAACGGTGATCGTCCGCGCCGGCAACGCCACATACACCGTGGGCTACAGCTACGACACCGAAGGTTCCGGCCTGAACCAGAAACAGGCCGAGGACGCGGTCATCGCCGCCGCCCGCGATGTGCTCGGCTCGCTCGGCTGAGCCCGGCCGCAGCGAAGTGGACACACCCCTGCACGGCGGCAGCGACGCGACGCTGCCGCAGACACGCCGTCAGCACACCACCCTCCCGCAGCCGCACCCTCCGGCCCCGGCCCCGCAGCGGCAGGGCCAGGGCCGGATCGGCCCGTACGAGGTCTTCCAACTCCTCGGCGAGGGCGGCATGGGCCGGGTCTTCCTGGCCCGGTCACCCGGCTCACGCCTGGTTGCGCTGAAGGTCATCCGGCCCGAGTACGCCGAGACGCCGAACTTCCGCGGGCGTTTCCGGCGCGAGGCCGACGCCGCCCGTAAAGTGAGCGGCTTCTTCACTCCGCCGGTGCTCGACGCGGACGCCGACTCCCCCCAGCCCTGGCTGGCCACCGCCTACATTCCCGCACCCTCCCTGCACGACGTCGTACGCCGCTTCGGCGTGCTGTCCGAGCCGGCGCTGCGGGCCCTGGGCGCCGGCCTCGCGGAAGCGCTGCTGGCGATCCACGCCGCAGGCCTCGTCCATCGCGACCTCAAGCCCGGGAACGTACTGGTGGCCGAGGACGGGCCCCGCGTCATCGACTTCGGTATCAGCCGGGCGGTGGATGCGACGCAGGTGACCCGGACGGACGCGGTGATCGGGACACCCGGATTCATGGCCCCCGAGCAGATCGTGTCGAGCCGCGAGGCCGGGCCGGCAGCCGACGTCTTCTCCCTCGGCTGCGTCCTGGTCTTCGCGGCCACCGGCCGAGGTCCCTTCGGCGCCGGAAGCACTGCCGAGATCCTCTACCGGGCCGTGCACGCCCCGCCGCAACTGGCCGGCGTACCCGACGCGCTGCGTCACCTGGGGGCGGCCTGCCTGGACAAGGACCCCGCCCGCAGGCCGCCCGTCTCCGCGGTGCTGGCCGCGCTGGGAGACGCCGAACCCTCCGCGCTGCTCACGCCGGGTCTGCGGGAGGAACTTGCCAGGCGGGAGGCGCACGCCGCCGCCCTGGTGACCGCGCCTCCGGTGCCCGTCACCCCGCTGGTCACGGCGGCCCCGAGCGGGCCGAGCCGCCGCCGCTTCCTGTGGCTCGCCGCGGCCGGCGGCACCGCGGCAGCAGCCTCGGGCGCGGCGGCCCTGGCCGGGTGGTGGGATACGAAACCCGGCCGCACCCCCGGCCGCGGCAGCAGCAGGGGTACCGCGGTCCGGCCCGGCGCCAAGGTGCCCCCGGGCCCGAAGCCGCAGTGGTCGAGCCCGCTACGGCGCCTGCAGAGCGGACAGCTGCGGCTGCTCGACGACACCCTCGTGCAGTGGGACCAGACCACTGCGATCGGCTATGACACCGTGAACGGAAAGGAACGGTGGACGGCCGCGCCCCGTGTGCCGTCCGACGTCAGCGGCGAGCCCACCTGGCTCGGCGTCCAGGGATCGACGCTGTACGCCACGGCCTGGGGCGACCGCGGCCATCTGCTCGGCCTGGACGGCAACGGCAAGCTGAAGTTCAGCCACCCGGTCACCGAGCCGGAGGAGGGGGCCTCCTCCCCCGACCACATCCAAGGTGTCTTCTGCGTCGCCGGCTCGGTCGCCCTCATCGGCACCTCCGGCGACCGGGGCTACGGCGTGTACGCCGTGGACATCGCCGCGGGGAAGGTGTTGTGGTCCCGCAAGGTGGCCGGCAGCGACTTCCATGCCTCCTCCGACGGCCGCATCTGCTTCCTGCACGACGCCGACACCGTCCACGGCCTGGGCCTGCGGACCGGCAAGGTGCGCTGGACGGTCCGGGACGTCGTCAGACCCGGCGACTACCCGAACCTGGCCACCGACGGGAACGCCCTGCTCGTCACCAGCACCAAAGTGCAGGCGTTCCGCGCCACCGACGGCCGCAAACTGTGGACCGCGGTCGACGAGCCGACCCACCTCAACCCCACCACGGTCCTGCGCAAGCGGGCCTACGTCGTGGACGGCCGGGACACCGTCTTCGCCCTCGACACCAGCAACGGCAAACAGCTGTGGCACACCGCGAGTCCCCTGTCCCTCGACCCCGGCGGCGCATGGGATCCGGGCCCCTCCGTCTCCTCGTCCCTGCTGGCATACCCCCTGTTCAGCGCCGACACCCCGGGCTTCATCGTCCTGCGCGCCGCGGACGGCAAGGTCCTCTGGGCGCACCGGGGTTCCGGCGCCGAAACCAAGAACAAGAGCACCGCATGGCGGGTGCAGACCACCGGCACCACCGTCTACGCCGCATCCGACACCACTCTCTACGCCTTCCGGAGCGCCCCCCGATGACCACGCCGACCACACAGGCCGACGCCGCCCCGCACATCGGGCCGTACCGGGTGATCCGGGAACTCGGCGCGGGCGGTATGGGCCGCGTCCATCTGGCCGCGTCGCGCAGCGGCCGTGCCGTCGCCGTCAAGGTCGTACGTCCCGAGTTGGCCGACGATCCGGACTTCCGGCGGCGCTTCAAGGCCGAGGTGGACGCGGCACGCGCGGTCGGCGGCGCCTTCACCGCGCCCGTCGTCGACGCCGACCCCGAGGGGCCGCAGCCCTGGCTGGCCACCGCATACATCCCCGGCCCCTCGCTCACCGACGCCATCGAGGACCACGGGCCCATGCCCGAGACCACCCTGCGCGTGCTCGGCGCGGGCCTGGCCGAGGCGCTGGCCGCCATCCACCGCGCGGGACTGATCCACCGCGACCTCAAGCCGTCCAACATCCTGCTCACCTTCGACGGGCCCCGAGTCATCGACTTCGGCATCAGCCGGGCCGTCGACGGCACCGTGCTCACCGCGGAGGGCCAGATCATCGGGTCGCCCGGCTTCATGTCGCCCGAGCAGTCGACCGGGGCCGAACTCACGCCTGCCAGCGACGTGTTCGCCCTCGGCGCGGTGCTCGCCTACGCCGCCACCGGTACCCCGCCCTTCGGCACCGGCGCCGTCCACGCCCTGCTCTACCGCGCCACCCACGAGGCGCCCGAGCTGGACGGCGTCCCGCACGCCCTGCTCGGCACCGTCGCCGCCTGCCTGGACAAGGACCCGGCCCGGCGGCCGACCGTCGCGCAGTTGCAGGGGTGGCTGCGTCCGTCGACCACCGCGGGCTGGCTCGGCGCGGTCGAACTGCAGGTGGCCGAGTCGGAGCGCAGCCTGGCCGACGAGGTGCGCACTCCCCTGCTCAGTCGGCGCCGGATGCTGTTCGGCGGCGCGGTGCTCGCCGCGGCCGCGGCCGCCGGAGGCACCGCCCTGTTGCTCCGCCCACGCGGCGGGGAAGCGCCCGCCACCCCCGAGCTCACCTGGACCGGGGACCTCCCACAGCGCGACATGTCCCTGCTCACGGTGACCGCGTCCACTCTGCTGTGCGCCGGGAAGACCTCGGGGGCCTGCATCGACCGGGCCACCGGCAAGCTCCTCTGGAAGGACCTCAGCGGCCAGAACACCGCCGCCCTCGCCCATGACAAGCGCGTCTACGCCGTACGTACCGACGGAAAGGTCCACGCCCTCGACGGCCGCACCGGAAAGGAGCTGTGGGCCGCGTCCCCGACCGGAACGGGCGCGCCGCACCTGGAGTTCGCCAACGGCTCACTGGTCGTGACCATGGGCGACAATGGGCGCTTCCAGGGCCTCGACGCATCGACCGGCGAGGTGCGGTGGAAGTCGCCGGACATGGGCGGCATCACGGCGGTCGGCACCACCCGGGCGGGCCGGCTGATCGTCTGGGGCAGGGCGGCGAAGACGTCCACGACCGCGACTCTCAACGGATACACCGCCCTCGCTCCGGACACCGGCCGCCGTCTGTGGTCGAAGGACCTCGTCACCCTCTACCCGCCGTCCCAGGGCAAGGTGCTCTATGCCCTCGACGGCGACATGAACCTGGTCGCCCTCAAGGCCACCGACGGCGACACGCTGTGGAGCAAGCCCACCGCACTACCGTCCACGAACAGTCAGATCCTGATGTACGAGGGGTCCTTGGGCCTGCACGACACCATCCTCTTCTGCTACCCGGGCACCGGCGCCAGCGGCTCGACCAGCGGGCTGCTCGCGGCCTTCGACCCGGCGACGGGGAAGACCCTGTGGAGCGTACGGACCGCCGCCCGGGGAAACCGGGGCTATGGCGTGTCCGGCGCGACCGTCTGCTATCTCGACAAGGTCCTGCACGCCGTCGACGCCCGCACCGGAGCGGCCCGTTGGACGGCGGGCTCCGGCCTCGGCACGCTGCAGTTCCTGGGTGCCGTACGCAACCTCTTCCTCGCCGCAGGGCCGAAGGGGCTGTACGGCTTCCACGCCGAGACCGGCAAGCAGGTCTGGCGGCACCCGGTCAGCGGCGGCTCCGGCCCCTGGTCGGCGTTCGCCATCGAAGACCTTTTCTTCGCCAGCTGGTCCGGCACACTCTTCTCCTTCTCGGTGCCCGAGGCGTAGGAGCAGGGCGACTCGGCTCCCGGGCCGCCGGCTCGGCGCCGGCGTACTCCCGCACCTCCTGGGGGTGCCGCCCCAGGAGGTGCGGGAAAGGGACCTTGGCAGCTGACGAACCGTCGGGGTCAGGCCACGGCGGGGGTGTAGTGGTCGGCGTCACCGCCTTCGATGGCACGGCTGGCGGTGCCGTCGATGCCCACCGGAGCGTCCCCGGCGACCGTCACCCGGTGCAGCAGGCGCGGCAGGTCGCCGTAGTCGTCGGGGGCGTAGTGCTGGGTGACGCGATTGTCGAACAGGACGAGGTCACCGGGTGTCCAGACCACCCGGACGATGTTCTCCGGCCGCGTCACATACGACTGGAAGATACGCAGCAGATCCCGGGATTCGGCGGGGCCCAGGCCCTCGATGCTCTGCGCGAAGCCGCCGATGAACAGGCCGCGCTCCCCCGTCTCGGGGTGCACGCGTACCACCGGGTGTGCGGTGCGGTACGTGCGCGAGACGAACTGCTTGCGGTGCTCGGCCGCCTTGTCGTTCTTCGGGGCGGCGTAGTCGTAGTCGTTGGTGTGCACCGCCCACAGCTTGTCCGCCAGCTCGCGCAGCGGCTCGGGCAGATCCTGGTAGGCCGCGGCCGAGTTGGCGATCAGTGTGTTGCCGCCGTAGGGCGGGATGACGATGCTGCGCAGGGTCGACGCCTTGGGGGGTGTGCGGACGAAGGTGACGTCGGTGTGCCAGCGGTTGGCGCGGATGCCCTCGTCGCCGTCGACGGGCAGGATGTTGGGCTGCCCGTCGACGGACGGGACGGTGGGGTGGGCGGTGGTGAGTTCGCCGAAGAGGGAGGCGAAGCGCAGCTGGGCCGCGTCGTCCAGCTGCTGACCGCGGAAGACGAGCGCCTTGTGTTCCAGCAGCGCCGCGTTGATCTCGGCGACGATTGCCGGGTCGAGGTCGGCGGAGAGGTCGGCGCCGACGATCTCGGCGCCGATGCGTCCGCCGATCCGACGGATGTCGAAGCCTGTGCTGGTGCTCATGTACGGGTTCCTTTCAGGGGTTTCGGCTGTCTCAGGAGGTGATGGACAGGGGGTTCTCTTGGAGCCGGGCGGGTTGAGGGGTGGTGGTTCTACGGCCGGCCGGGTTCATGCCGGCTGCGCCTCGGTGGCGGAGGGGGCGAGCCGGCCTGCGGGGCGAGGCAGGCCGTAGTGCTCGCGCAGGGTGCGTCCGGTGTACTCGGTGCGGAACAGGCCCCGGTCCTGGAGGATCGGCACGACGTGGTCGACGAAGTCCGTAAGGCCCTCCGGCAGATGCGGCGGCATGACATTGAAGCCGTCGGCGGCTCCCTGCGTGAACCACTCTTCGAGCTGGTCGGCGATCTGCTCCGGCGTCCCGGCGAAGACCCGGTGGCCGCGCCCGCCGCCGAGGCGCGCGATGAGCTCGCGCAGGGTCAGGCCGTCGCGCCGGGCCAGTTCGGCGACCAGGGTGAATCGGCTCTTGTTGCCGTTGATGTCCCGCTCCTCGGGGAGTTCGGGCAGCGGACCGTCCAGCGGCAGGCCACTGAGGTCGGTGCCGAGCATCCCCGACAACTGGGCGAGTCCGTACTCCGGCACCTGGAGGTCGGTCAGCTCCTGCTCAAGGGCGCGGGCCTCCGCCTCCGTCGAGCCGATGACCGGGCAGATCCCGGGCAGGATCTTCAGGTCGGCCTCGGCACGTCCGTAGCGGGCGAGGCGGTTCTTGACGTCCTTGTAGAAGGCCTGCCCGTCGGCGAGGGTCTGCTGTGCGGTGAACACGGCCTCGGCGTACTGGGCGGCGAACTCCTTGCCGTCCTCGGACGAACCGGCCTGCACCAGCAGCGGGTATCCCTGCGGGCTGCGCTGCACGTTCAGCGGGCCCTGTACGGCGAAGTGCTCCCCCCGGTGGTCGATGGGCTGCACCTTGCCGGCGTCCGCGTAGATCCCGTGCTCGCGGTCGAGCAGGACCGCGTCGTCCTCCCAGCTGTCCCAGAGCTTGGTGGCGACTTCGACGAATTCCCGCGCCCGGTCGTAGCGCAGGCTGTGTTCGAGGTGTTCGTCCTGCCCGAAGTTGCGGGCCTCGTCGACCGTGCCGGAGGTGACGATGTTCCACCCGGCGCGCCCGCCGCTGATGTGGTCGAGGGAGGCGAACTTCCGGGCGGTGTGGAAGGGCTCGTTGAAGGTGGTGGAGACGGTGGCGATCAGGCCGATGCGCTCGGTCACCGCCGCCAGGGCGGACAGGAGCGTGAGCGGTTCGAAGCCGCCGAGCGCGTTGTGTTTGACCTTGCCCCACAGGGCCAGGCCGTCGGCGAAGAAGATCGAGTCGAGCTTGCCGCGCTCGGCGGTCTGTGCGAGGTGCTGGAAGTAGCGCCGGTCGGTGACGCGTTCGGGCTGGGTACGCGGATGCCGCCAGGCGGCGTCGTGGTGGCCGGCGTTCATCAGGAAGGCGTTGAGATGAAGGCGGCGGGGGCTGGCTGCGGGCATGAAAAACTCCTCCGGGTTCCTTGGGGTTCCTTGCGCAGGGGCGGATACGGACGTCAGCTCGTCGCGGGGACGCGCCACGAGCTGAGCCGCTTCTCCACGGCCACCAGAAGCTGGTTGAAGGCCACACCGATGACGGAGATCGTGACGATGCCCGCATACATCTGCGGAATGGCGAAGTTGTACTGGGACGCGTTGATCAGATAGCCGAGACCGGCCTTGGCGCCGATCATCTCGGCGGCGACCAGCACGACGATGGACACCGCCCCGGCCAGCCGGATTCCGGTGAAGATCGTCGGGACGGAGGCCGGCAGGATCACCTTCTGGAACAGCCGCGGGGCGGACAGGTCCATGGACTTCGCCAGCCTCAGCAGGGTGGGGTCGACGGTGCGTACCGCGCTGATGGTGTTGAGCAGGATCGGCCATGCGCACGCGTACACCACGATGGAGATCTTCGACGTCTCGCCTATGCCGAGGAGCAGGACGAACACGGGCAGCAGGGCCAGGGCGGCGGTGTTGAGGAAGACCTGCAGCAAGGGGTTGAGGAGGTCGGCGACGGGCCGGTACCAGCCGATGAGCAGGCCCAGCGGTACGGACACGGCGACGGCTATGCCGAATCCGCTGAACGAACGCACCAGGCTCGCCTGTGCGTTGTCGGCGAGCTGGCCGTTGGCCACGAGTTCCCACCATGCCTGGGCGACCTCGCTGAACGGCGGCAGGAAGGTCTGGTCCACCAGGCCGAAGCGGGGCGCCAGTTCCCACACGAGCAGCAGGGCGACGATGGCCGCCGATTTGGTGGCGCCGGTCAGTACCGCGCGCAGGATGCGGGGCAGCGCGGGAGGTCGGTGGAGGTGTCGCCTGCTCGGCGCGCTCGGCGGGACGGCCGCGGGCTCCTCGGTGGGCTCCGACGGCGCGCCGGTGGACGTCGACGGCGTGCCGGTGGTCCGCGCGGAGAGTTCCGCCGAAGCCTTGAGTTCCTCCGGAGTCGTGAGGTCCTCCGGAGTCGTGAGGTCCTCCGGAGTCGTGAGGTCCTCCAGGGTGTTGAGTTCCTCCGAGGCCTTGCGCCGAGTGCTCGAACCGCTTGCGAGGCTCATACGGAGACCTCCTCATTCTCCAGCAGTTGGGTCCTGGTCACCTCGTCGTGCAAAAGCGTCCAGATCTCGTGTCGGTACCGTGCGAACTCGGCGCTGGACCGTAGGTCGTCCGTCTTGGTGCGGGAGTCGAAGCCGATCGGCACGACCTGCTTGATACGACCGGGCCGGGAGGTCATGACGGCCACCCGCTGGCCCAGGTAGACGGCCTCCTCGATGCCGTGGGTGATGAAGACGACGGTCTTTCCGGTGCGCTGCCAGATGCGCAGCAGCTCGTCCTGGAGCGACTCCCTGGTCTGGGCGTCCAGTGCGGCGAACGGCTCATCCATCAGCAGGACGTCGGGGTCGTAGGCGAGAGAGCGGGCGATGGCCACACGCTGGCGCATGCCGCCCGACAGCTCGTGCGGGTGACGGTTCTCGAATCCGGAGAGCCCGACCAGGTCCAGGTACTCACGGGCACGCGCGGCGCGCTCACGTCGTGGCACGCCGGTCGCCTCCAGGCCGAACTCGACGTTGCCCAGGGCGGTGCGCCAGGGCAGCAGGGCGTACTGCTGGAAGACGATGCCGCGGTCCAGGCCGGGCCCGGTCACCGGCTCCCCGTCGAGGAGGATCCGTCCGCCAGTCGGCCGGGCGAGCCCGCCCAGCAGGTCCAGGAGCGTGGACTTGCCGCACCCGCTGGGGCCGACCACGACGACGAACTCCCCCGCGTCGATCCGCAGGTCGACATTGTCCAGAGCGGTGAACTCGCCGTCCCCGTACGCCGATCCGCGGCCCTGGGCCCTCCCCCGCTTGGCGGGAAAGGTCTTGCGCACCTGCTCGAACTCGATCTTTGGTGTGGTGGGTCCTGGCATGGGTCAGCTCCCGCTCTTAGAGGTCGGCTTGGCCGCGGACGACGTGTTCTTCCGGCCGTCCTTCCGGCTGTACGCGTTGAACTCGTTGGTGTAGAGATCCGACGCCTTGACCTGGCCCTTCTCGATGTCACCGCGTTTGGCGAGCCAGTCGATCCACAGCTGGAGGTCCTTGTCGGTGATGCGCCCGGCGGTCTCGGCGACGCCGAAGGACTTCCAGTACTTCAGCGGAACGGTGCTCTCGTTGCGGCCACGCTTCTTGACGATCTCGATCTGCCGGTCGATGACCTCTTCGCGCGGCCGGACGCGGGCCCACTCGATGGCGCGCGCGACGCCCGTGACGAAGGTGCGCACCGTGTCGGGGTTCTCCTTCAGGAACCGGTCGTTCACCACATACGTGCCGGCGGAAAAGTTGCCGATCAGCTCGTAGTCGGTGAACAGCGGTCTGATGCCGCCGGTCTGCAGGGCCTTGTCGCGCAGGATGTCGCCGAGGGCGCCCACCTGGATCTGCCGCTGCCGCAGCGACTGCTCGATGTTGACCGGGGGCACCACCAACGGCTCGACCTTCTTGATGTCCGCCTGCGACAGGCCATGGCGTTGCAGGTAGATGTCGAGCATCGCCTCGGAGTGCGCGCCGAGGGTGTTCATCCCGACCTTCTTGCCGATCAGGTCACGTGCCGAGCGGATCGGGCTGTCCTTGAGCACGTAGAAGCCGTTGTAGGCGGCCTTGTCAACGCCGTAGTAGCTGATGACCGCCGTGATGGGGGCCTTTCTCGCAGCGAGTTTGACGACGGCTCCGTTGAACGCGCCGCCGAAGTCGACCTGTCCGGTGGCCGCCGACTGGATGTCCTGTGGCCCGCTGATCGTGTTGCCGACCCACTTCAGCTTCACGTCCTCCAGGAAGCCGAGGTCCTGGGCGAGTTCGGGCAGGATGACGGAGCCCGCCCAACCCTGGTATCGCAGGGTCTTGGTCTGATCCTTGGCCGCGCCGCCACCCCCGGTGCCGCAGCTGACCGCGACCGCCGAGAGGCCGAGCAGGGTGAGGAACTGTCGTCGGCTCGATGGGGTCGTCAGGTTGCTTATGGAGCTCATGGAAGGGGTCCTGTTCGAGTTGGTGGGCGGCACACGGCGGGACACGTACCGCGTCTGCTACGGACGCGGGTGGGAAGGAAGGGGAAGGAAGGGGGAGGAAGGGGGGGTGGTGGCAGGATCGGGTCGGCTACGGGGCGGTGGCGATGACCGGTGCGTGGTGGCCCAGCGCCCGAGCGAAGCCCTCCGTGCCTGCAAGAGCCGCCGCAGTTCCACTTCCACCGGGCGTGCACACAACCCGAAATGCGAAAGCCGAAAGGGACATGCGAAGGGCGCGGTGAAATAAGCTGGCCCGCGCACCGAACCCGGCAAATTCCCAGGGGTATGCGGCGAGAATCACCAGGCGACGACGGGGAAATCCCGGGCCGTTAAATGGGCCGGAATCAGGAGTCGCTCAGGAGCTGACGCGGGTCGGCAGCTCTAGCGGCCAGCGGCACAGATGGCGCTGGCCTGGCGTCGAAGGTCGACGTGCAGGCGCGCGGTGAAGTTCTCCGAGTGACTCACACTTGGGAGGCTGACAGCGAAAATCAGCCACGTCAATGCGGCGAGGGCCCTTGTCTCACTTTCTGATTCTTCCGCCACGCGCGCGCAGCATTTCGTTCACAATCGCAGACGTGGCGCCGCACCGGGGGCCGCAGACCGAAGGTCACTAACACCGACGCCGCTGGGCGGGTACGGGAGCAGGTTCTGGCGCTGTTGGCGTCGGGCACCGCGTCACAGCGATGAGAAGCGTGATGACGATCCCGCCGGCCACAACGAACAGCGCGGTGCTGATCCCGTCTGCGGTCGCCACCCGCAGGCGCTCGCCGGTGAGGTCCTCGAGCCCGGCGGTCGCTACGAGAACGAGGACGGCAAGGCCGACTGCGGCCCCGACGCCAGTGCCGGTGGAGGCGATGCCCGAGGCGATGCCTTGTTCTCGGTCTGCCACTCCGGTCGCGGCTGCGATGAACATGGTGGTGAACACCACGCCGTCACCGATGCTGAGCGCGATGAATCCTGGGATCAGTTCGATGTACGAGCCGTCCGGCGAGATCGCCATGCCGAGCAGCACAGCGCCGAGCGTCCCGAAGGCAAGAGCAGCCACCAGCGTGATCCTGAGTCCGAACCGAGTGACGAATTGGCCGGCCGTCGTCGAGCCTGCCACCACGACCGCTGTGGGGATCAGGAACCCGGCGCCGGTTTGCAGGGCGTTGTAGCCGAGGATCTGCTGAAAGTAGATCGACAGGAAGTAGAGCACAGAGCCGAAGGTCGCCATGAACATGAACGCGATGACGAGGCCGGTGATGAGGTGGGGGTTCGACAACAGCCGAGGGGGCACGAGCGGGTCACAGCTGCGCCGCTCCATTACTGCGAAGGCTCCGATCAGGAGCAGACCGGTCACGGCGCTGATCAGAATGCCCGGCGAAAGCCAGCCCAGCCCGGGTCCTTGGACCAAGGCGAACACGATCAATGTGACGCCCAGAGTGACGCTCAGCGCGCCGGGGAGATCGAACGTGCGGCCCTTCTCTCGTTCACCGTCGGGCGGGATCAGCACGAACACCAGCAGCAGTGCCGGACCCGCCAAGGCGACATTGACCAAGAAGACGGCTTCCCAGCCGAAGGCCTGGGTCAGCAGTCCGCCGAGCAGTACGCCGATCACCAGTCCGGCCGCACCCGCACCGCCCCAGATGCCCAAAGCGCGGTTGCGCATCTGACCTTCGGAGAACGTGGTGTTGATGAGCGCCAGCGTGGTGGGGAAGACCAAGGCCCCACCGAGTCCTTGAAACACGCGAGCGGCGAGCAACAGGCCCGGCCCGGTGGCGAGTCCGCCCGCCAGCGCCGCTCCGGCATACAGAGCAAGTCCGGTCGCCAGGATCCGGCGCCGCCCGAGCAGGTCCGCCGCGCGACCGCCGAACAGCAGGAAGCCGGCGGAGGCCACCGCGTAAGCGCTGATCACCAACTGAAGCGTTTGCGCCGAGTAGCCCAGGTCGCGTGCGATGTCAGGCAGCGCCACCACGACGATGTACTGGTCCAGCGAGACGATCAGCATCGCGAACGACAGCAGCGCCAGTGTCGCGGTCTCACGGTTCCAGCCGAGACTGCCCGGCCCTGATGAGACTTCCGTAGATCGCAAGACAGCGCTCCTGGTCGACCGGGCACGTCCGTTCCTCCTCCGGCTTCGGGCGTTCGGCCGAACAGGACAGCAAACACTGCTGGAGACACCCCGAGCACGGAACATCGACACCCGATACCCGACACCCGACACCCGATACCCAGACCTTAAGGATGATGAGCACCGAACTGACGCAAACACACCCCAGCTGAACCAAACACGGCCGCGCACGCCGGTCGAGGGCGACCCTGCTCCAGCGCCCGGAAGAGGGACGAGGCACTCGCGCATACCGCCTCCCTCCCGCCGCCTGCGGCCGAGGTACGAGCCGAGTCCGGCGGGCCGGGTTCCGTGGCGGGCGGCCGACGCTCCCGCGCTGTGTAGCGTGGCCGCTCTCCGGCAGCGGGTCTCTTCCCAGTATGGAGCGCCGTGGACCGGTGATGCGGTCCGGTAGCCGGGGGACGACAATGGGGGTGGCCCCCCGCGCCGTCGGACGGCGTCTGAAAGGTGGCAGGGCATGCGTGCCTCCCTGATCCAGCTCACGGTGTCGGACACCGAGTCGGCAGACGAACGCCGCTCGCACGCGGCCGAGTTGGTCCGCGGTCGGGCCGGGGACGACCTCGTGGTCCTGCCGGAACTCTGGACGACCGGCGCTTGGGCCTACGACGCCTGGGAGAGGGGCGCCGAACCGGTCGACGGCCCCACAGCCCGCGCCATGTCGGAGGCGGCGAGCGCCGCGGGCGTATGGCTGCATGCCGGCACGCTGGTGGAGCGCGGAAGCGACGGTGCGCTCCGCAACACCGCCCTGGTCTTCGACCCCACCGGAGCGCTGCGCGGGATGTACCGGAAGATCCACCGCTACGGCTTCACCGTCGGCGAGGCCGCTCAGATGGCCGCGGGGCAGGAAGTCGTGACGGTGACCACCGAGTTCGGCACCCTCGGCATCGCCACCTGTTACGACCTGCGCTTCCCCGAGCTGTTCCGCGCGCTGGTCGATGCCGGTACGGAGATCCTGGTTGTGGCATCCGCATGGCCGGCCCGACGCCGTGAACAGTGGAGGATCCTGGTGCGTGCCCGAGCCGTCGAGGAGCAGGCCATCGTCCTGGCCTGCTGTGCCGGCGGCACGCACAGCGACATGAAGCAGGCCGGCGGCAGCCTGATCGTCGACCCGTGGGGCACGGTGCTCGCCGAGGCCGGGGAGGGCAAGGAGATCCTCACGGCAGACGTCGATGTGGACGTGGTGGCGGCGATCCGGGAAGAGCTGCCGGTCCTCCAGGACCGTGTCCTCGCCATCCCCGCACCCCCGGCCGGGCAGGCAGCGGCCGGTTGAAGTGATCCGGCACGAGCGGTCGTCAGGCGACAGCACGGTCGCGGTCGTCGGGCGCCTGGTGCCTGGTGCCAATCTGGCGATCCGCCCTGGTCACAGCACTAGGGTCGGTCTGATGCGTTGCGTGCCCGGCGGGCCCGGTGCTGGGCGACGTTGAGCCGGTTGCCACAGATCTGCGGGGTGCAGAATCGCCGGCGTCCGGCGCGGCTGGTGTCCACGAACACCCCCGCGCACTCCGGGGCCGCGCAGCCCCGGAAGCGACCGTGGCCAAGGGTGTGCACCGCGCCAAGGAGTCCGGTGCCCGTCAGCACCGCCAGCTCGTCGGCGATGCCCGCCTCCGGCGCGGTGCTGATCCGCCAGCTCCAGCCGTCGGCATCCGGCGCCAGGAAGGGCCCCCGGCCGGCCCGTTCGACCAGCGCGTTGGCCCGCTCGACCGCCTCCTGCTCGGTGGTCGCCGCCAGGGCCGCGCGCAGCTCCTCGCGCAGCGCGTGCACCTGCGCGAGATCGCGTGGGGTGAGCCGGCGGGTGCCGGCGGGCTCGATGCCGAGGTCGGCGAGGAAGCATTCCAGGGATGCGGGATCAGTCAGCGCCTCGCTGGTCCGTACGCGGATCGCGGGCGAGGTGTTCGCCAGGGCCGTGGCCACACCAGCGCCCACCGTGTAATCCGAAAAAGAGATCTGCATGCCTTACCTCCCACTGCCATAGCCGCTACGGTAACCAGTGTAAGCGGAGAAACAGCATTTTACCTCTTAGCTTGGAGGCGGGGCAGCATGCCCGCACGCGCTCAGCACGACAGCCCGCACACGCCCGTCGACGTCCGAAACGGCCCGCACGACGGGTGGCAACTCCCCGACCGGGTACGGGTCGAGGGCGGAGAGGTCGCCACGGGCGTCTTCGGGCAGGGCCCGCCCGTCGTCCTCGTCCACGGCACGCCCGCATGGTCCTATCTGTGGCGCAAGGTCGTCCCGCTGCTCGCCGAGCACTGCACCGTGTACGTCTGGGACCTGCTCGGCTTCGGTGACTCCCGCCCCGACCACGGCGTCCGCCCCTCCCTCGCACGTCAGGCGGCGACCCTCAACGAACTTGTCGCCCACTGGGAGCTGACGGACCCGGCGTTGGTCGGGCACGACATCGGCGGCGGCATCGTGCTCCGCGCCCACCTGCTGCACCGGGTTCCCGCCCGCCGCCTCGCGCTGCTGGACGCCGCCGTGCTGGGGCCGTGGAACACCCCGTTCACGGAACACCAGCAGCGCCACGCCGAGGCGTACCGCACCATGCCGGAGGACGTCTTCACCGACTTGATCACCACGCGCTTCCGGTCCGCCACCCACCACCCCATGACACCCGAAGTCCTCGCCGCGTATCTGCGTCCCTGGGCGGGGGCGAGCGGTCAGCAGCGCTGGCTCGACCAAGTGGAGAGCGTCAGCTTCGAGGACACCAGAGAGGCCGTGGATCGCCTGACGGAGATCACCGTCCCCACGCTCGTCCTGTGGGGCGAACGCGACGAGTGGCTCAGCCCCGCCATCGGCGAACGCCTATCGAGGGCCATTCCGGGCGCCCGGCTGGAGGCGCTGCCCTCGGCAGGGCACTTCCCCGCCGAGGACGCACCGGTGGAGACCGCCCGCGCGCTGCTGCGACTGCTGAGGTGAGGCGGCTCATTCACTCGTACCGGAACGGCCCGAACGGGTGGGGGTGCCTGCTGCGTCCGTTGAAGAGAACCCATCGCGCAGGTCCTCATGCGTGAGCGAGCGCGGAGAGGCTAATTCGTTCGTGTGGGGTTCGCACACCACCGTACTGTGACCCGGTTGACGATCACGGGACGCCGGGCAGCCGGCTGTGGCGACCCTAGGCCCTGTCGTCAAACTCCCGCCTGCCTCGCGACGCCTGGCACGCGCGCTCGCTGCGTTGTCGGGCTCATCCCGGTACGCCCAGTACCGGGATGACCCTCCGCCTTGCGATCGCACGCACCAGACGCCGCGAGGCCCGCCCTCCGGGCGAACGACGGGAGTTTGACGACAGGG
>NZ_JBEZJZ010000093.1:0-33695 GCF_040651455.1 Streptomyces sp. NPDC048483 | reverse complement strand
TGAGTTGCGCACGCGTCACACCAACGTCCTACCGGACCGACACCCCTCCAGGGCCCAAAACCCGGATTTGATCACAACCAAGAACAGTCCCTAGGACTGGGTGGTTCCCAGGGCGTTGCGCAGGAAGGCCGTTGCCTGGTCGATAGCTCCGCGGGCGGCTTTGGACTGACTCAGCGAGTTGAGCAGCATGAAGTCATGGACCGTGCCGTCGTAGCGCACGGTCGTCACAGGAACGCCGGCTGATCGGAGCTTGGCGGCGTACGCCTCGCCCTCATCGCGCAGTACGTCGGCCTCATCGACGATCATCAGGGTGGGCGGCAGGCCGGACAGTTGCTCGATGGTGGCGTGGTGGGGAGACGCGGTGATCTCCGCGCGTTGGTCCGGGTCGGTCGTGTAAGCGTCCCAGAACCATTCCATCAGCTGGCGGCTCAGGTAGTAGCCGGTGGCGAACTGCTCGTAGGAACCGGTGTTCATGGCCGCATCTGTGACCGGGTAGTACATCGACTGCTGAATGAACTTGACGTCACCGCGCTCCTTGGCCATGAGAGCGAGTGCGGCGGTCATGTTCCCGCCGACCGATTCCCCGGCAACTGCCATGCGCTGTGCATCCAGCCCCTTGGACGCTCCCTCGCGGACGATCCACTGCGCGGTGGCGTAGCCCTGCTCGATGGCCACAGGGTAGTGCGCCTCGGGCGACGGCGTGTACTCCACGAAGGCCACTGCCGCACGGGCGCCGACCGCCAACTCGCGCACCAGGCGGTCGTGAGTACCGGCGTTGCCCAGCACCCAGCCACCGCCGTGCATGTACAACACGACGGGCACTGATCCGGTGGTGCCCTGTGGCTTGACGATGCGCACCCGTACATCGCCCACGGCCGCCGGAACTGTGACCCACTCCTCGTCGACCGGCAACTTGTCGACTGGCGCGGCCTGAAGATCGTCGAGGACCTTGCGCGCTGCGGTCGGATCCAGCTCGTACAGGAACGGATGTTGCGAGGTTGCTTCGGCGAGCTCCCGTGCTTCGGGCTCGAGGACGATAGCGGCGGTTTGACCAGCCATGAGAATGCTCCCTGGGAAATCCGAGAAGCGCATGGGGAGAGTGCGGGGCGCTGAAGAGCGCCGGGATGCGCTCGGGATGTGGCGCGGCCGGCTGAGCCTCCGCCCTCGTTCAAGCCCCCGATGGGCCTATATATGTCCATGTCCATTTTAGTTGCTCATCCACCGCAGATGCACGCCAAGGCACCGCCATATCCGTCCCGCGCCGGGTGCGCGGCCTGGTGACGACACGGCGTGAATGCCTCAACGCCGTGGTCCGTCCATCACCGGCGGTGGTCCCGATCGGCTGCGCCCCATGGGGTTACGTAGGGGAGCGAGACGTGTTCTGTGGCCCATCGCCGGAAACGTCGCGACGCACGCTGAAGGACGCGTATGCGTCGTGGCCATTGGGCGTGAGATCTGGCCACGGGATCAGAGATCCCACCGGATGACAAGGGACAGTTTCTGTCCTTGGGCAGCGAAGTCAGTCGTCCGCTGCGCGCTGGCCCGTGGCGACCAGATGGGGCGAGACACCGGGCCGGAGGATTTCTCAGATGATGTGGTCCTGCGTGCGTGAATGTCACTCGCCGTCTCAGTCGATGTGGTCCGGCGCTGGTGTTTCGAAGTGGTACCACGTCTGGGTTTTGAGCCAGGGTTGGGAGTCCCTGAAGATCTTGGCAAGCCGCCGTCCGAGAGCTCGCGCTGATCCATGAACTCGCCCAGAAGCCGGCAGAGGGACGCTACGGCTTCAGCATCAGCCGGCGCTGAGCGCGGGGACGCCCTCCCTGGCGCCTCTCGTGGGCCGCTCCGTTTCCGCAGGGGTGCTCGGCGTCGGTTCCGCGGTGGGCGAAACGCAGTGGCCTGCGCCGTCCCCGCGCGGTCAAATGGCTGGATGCGCCGCATCGTTGTCATTGACGCCCCGTCCAACCTCGGCCTCCGGCCGCCCGCCGAAGGCACCGTGCCAGGGTGCTACAAGCTGGCAGGCGCGCTGCGCGAGCAGCGGCTGGTGCGGCGGCTCGGAGCGTACGAGGGCGGAGTCGTCGTCCCGCCCCGCTACGACCGCGGCGGCTGGAAGGAAGGCGACGGCGTGTTCAACGCCGAGGCGATCGCCACGTACACCCGCAAACTCGCCGACCGCATCGAGCACCACATCCGGGCAGGGGACTTCCCGGTCGTCCTGGGCGGGGACTGTTCCATCCAGCTCGGCGCCTCGCTTGCCCTCCGCCGCATCGGGCGGTACGGACTCGCCGTCATCGACGGATCCACGGACTTCCGGCACCCGGGGAACTCCGACCGTATCGGCGCCGCGGGCGGTGAGGAGCTGGCCATCGCGACCGGCCGCGGCCAGACGGACCTAACGGATCTCGAAGGGCTGCGGCCGTACATCAAGGATGAGGACGTACGGGTCCTCGGCATCCGGGACTACGACGAAGAGCGGGCAGAACTCGTCGAGTTGAAGATCGCGAACGCGACGGTCGGAGAGATCCGGAAGCGGGGCGCCGAGGAGCTGGCAGGCGCGGTCCTGCAAACCCTTGAAGGCCCCGCAACCGAGGGATTCTGGGTGCATCTGGACGCGGACGTGCTGGACCCGTCCGTCATGCCCGCCGTCGACAGTCCCGACCCCGGCGGGCTCCTGCCTGACGAACTCGCCCCGCTGCTACGGACCTTGGTGCGGTCGGAGCGCTGCGTCGGCTTCAACCTCACCATTTACGACCCCGATCTCGACCCCGATGGCTGCTGCGCGGTCCTCCTCGCCGACCTCCTCCACACCGCCCTTGCTCAACCCTGACGGAAAGCGGGCCTGGCCAGCCGGCTCATGACCGTGCTCGATGGCGATCGGAGGCATCGGGGGAGCGGCCCGTAGAGGAAGCCGCCGAAGTCACCTGGAGCGCATTGCACGGCATTGCTGTCCTGTCCGACAGCGGCCGCATCCCCCAGGATGGACAGGAGGAACGGCTCGATTTCCTCGTCACTCGGATCGCTGGCTCCCCAGCGGGCTGACCACGCAACAAAAGGCAAGGGAAGGGCCAAGGATCTGAGCCGAGCCTCACTGTGGTGGCTCCACACAACCTGAGCCAGAGCCCCAGTTGCGACAGCAGTTGTTCACTTCTCGGGGAGGCGGCTGGTACCGGACGCAGTCGATGTTCACGACGAGAACGGGAGGCACCCGTCCGGCCGTCGTGGTCCCCGGACCGTGAGGAACATCGGAACGCGTGAGGCAGACCGCCCAGAACCGCTTTGCCAAACCGGCAACAAGACTCGCCACGCCCGCGCCGCTACTCGCATGATTGGGTACCGATCTTGACGCATGGCAGGTCGAAAATCTTGGAGGATGCGTGTCGCAGCAGGCCATGGAAGTCACGCACCGGCTGGTCTCCTCGCCCGCAGGCCGGATCCACTTGGTGGAGCAAGGCACCGGGCCGCTGGTGTTGCTCGTGCACGGTTTCCCGGAATCCTGGTACTCCTGGCGCCACCAGCTGCCGGTCCTGGCCGCAGCCGGGTACCGCGCGGCCGCGATCGACGTCCGCGGCTACGGCCGTTCCTCCAAGCCCGGCGACCGCGAGGCGTACCGGATGCTGGAGCTGGTGGAGGACAACGCCGCCGTGGTGCACGCCCTGGGCGAACAGTCCGCGGTGATCATCGGCCACGACTGGGGGTCGGCCATCGCCGCCAACTCCGCCTTGGTCAGGCCGGACGTCTTCCGCGCAGTGGGGATGCTCAGTGTTCCCTATGCCCCGCGCAGCGGGCCGCGGCCCAGCAAGGTCTTCGCGCAGTTGGGTGGGGACGAGGAGTTCTACGTCTCCTACTTCCAGGAGCCCGGCCGGGCCGAGGACGAGATCGAGCCCGACGTGCGCGGCTGGCTCGCGGGCTTCTGCGCCGCCCTGTCCGCCGACACCATGCCCGCGCCCGACGCACCCGACCCGCACTTCGTCAGCCAAGGCGGGAGGCTGCGCGACCGCTTTCCCGCCGGTCGGCTGCCCGTCTGGCTCAGCGAAAACGACCTGGACGTCTACGCCGGGGAGTTCGAGCGGACCGGCATGAGCGGGGCGCTCAACCGCTACCGGAACATGGACCGGGACTGGGAAGATCTCGCCGACTTCGACGGCGCCCCCATCACCCAGCCGTCCCTGTTCATCGGTGGCGCCCTGGACGCCTCCACCACGTGGATGGCCGATGCGATCAGGGCATACCCCACCACCCTGCCCGGCCTGGTCTCCTCTCAGATCCTCGACGACTGCGGCCACTGGATTCAGCAAGAGCGCCCCGCCGAGATCAATCGGCTCCTGACCGACTGGCTCGCCTCCCTGCCCGCCTGAAGCCTCTCCGGAACCCCCTGGACATGTGTCCGGGAGCGGCCGGGCGTCGGCCCGCCAGGATGCTCAGCGCTGCCGTAACTCGGGTTCTGGCTCAAGTTTTGTGGACCATTGCACGCTGGGTAACGACGCAGAACCTGTGCCAGAACCGCGGCTACTGCCGAACAAAGCAAAGCCACTGGGCGGAAGGCCTTGCCGGAGCGCTTGCCCGCGCTTGTCCCAGTGGAGGCCGATGCCGCGGGCACTGCCTCCGGGCAACATTCGAGCTCGAGGTGAGATGGTCGCCAGGTGGTCAGGCGATGAAGTCGTGGAGGGCAGGCAGCGGAGCGGTCGTCTCGACAGGTCCGATGTAGACCACGGCCTCCTCGAACTGGAAGTAGGAGAACCCTTCGTGGCGTGGACCGATGACGAGAAGGTTGTCCCCGCGGCGCCAGGCGGCGTGCCGCCAGTCACCGGGTCCCATGGCCAAAGTGCCGCCTTCGATCCTGAGGTCGCGCTCCGGGGGACCGAGTTGCTGAGTGAATCCGGCAACAGCGGCGTCGATCTGCGCGTCGAACACCTCCCGTCCGGCGTTCTCGTGGCTGGACCAGCCGGGCAACGTGCCCCAGAAGTCCTCACCCCAGATTTCGCTGCCAACCCAGTAGAAGTGGGCAAACGACAGGGCGAAGTAGCCCCCGAGGTAGGCGAGATGACCCTCGGTGGTGACGAGAGTGTCGTCGAACGGCGAGTCGTCGCCGCCTTCGCGCCAGCCCAGACGCCGCATTGCCGCCTCGGGGACCGTCCAGTCGTCCCACGGCAGTTCCGCCAGGCCGACGATCTGCTCCACCAAAAGCGGTGTGACGGGGCATGCAGCGACGTGATCGGCGATCGGGGTCTCGTCTGTCATGGCAGAACGGTATCCAGACCTGTGACGACGTCGTCGCCCACACCCCCGACGCGAGCTCCAGCCGGCCCGAACTGTCTTCCCGGCCGATGACTCCGCGTGCCCGCATCACAGAAGTTGAGCCAGAACCGTAACTCGTGAACATCTGAATCGCTCGCCGGCGCTCGGCTGCCTCCCGAATCGCTGTCGAAGTGCCGCATCGACGTAAGACGTCACAGACCGGAGCATGGCCGGTGACCTCGGTGTGAACCTCCGCGACAACCGTCTGCAGGCTGAGTGCGGCTGCACCACGACTGCCGAGACTCATGTCGCCGGGCGGGGCCGGGCCAGGCCGGATTGCCGCAGCCGCGCAGCTACCATCGGCCGGCGCGAACGGCATTTGGGGGCTGTCAGCGGTGTAGCGCCCATGACAGCCACACCAGCAATGCGATCGGTACCGCGAGGGCCACCGTGCCCAGCGCGATTCCAGTCCGTGCCCGACGGCGGTCGGCTCCCTCGTCGTGCCGCATTCCGTGCAGCACGCTGACTCCGAAGACGATCGCACAGATCCCGAGGGGCACAGTGAGGTACACGGGGATGAAGCGGATCCACGGCGGCAGGAAGAGGAGAACGGGACTCCCATACATCGCGACGGCGGCCACGCCCAGCGCCAGCGAAGCCGTGCCCGTTTCCCTGTGACTGACCTGAGCTTCCTCGTGGTGCTCATCGGGTTTCATGACCTGAGGCTAGGTGGCATACGGCCGAGGCCGCATGGGCGTGATGACTCACATCAGCGTAAGTACAGGCGCCGCTGTTCGTAGTACCTGCCCGCGCCCCGGCGAGGGTATTTCGCTGTGCAGTGTGGGACCAGACATCCGGCCGCGCTCGGGTCCGTGCCTGATCTGGGCAAAATCGCCGGAGGGATTGGAGGGTGGCCGCATCCGGTGAGGAGGCGCCACCCCGGGGCGTCGCGCTGGAACGCGGTGATGTCCGGTCCCTGTTTCATGGTGCAGCCACGACGCCAGGGGAACCTCGGCCACCAGGTCCCGGAGGATCCCAACGAGTACTACGCGGACCCGCGTGCCTACGACGACCCGCGTGCCTACGACGACCCCACCTGTATACCTTCATTCATCTGCGGTTGCTGTGCCCGTGAAGTACTGCCGCGGAGGCCCAGCCCGTCAAGAAGGATGGCCGTCTTCAAGCGTGACGGGTACCGGTGCTCGGCCTGCGGTTCCGATGAAGACATCAACATCGATCACATACAGCACCAGTCGGCAGGAGGCCGGCACGGAATAGAGAACCTGCGCACGCTGTGCCGTTACCGCAACAGCCGTCGCGGGTCTGGCTACCTCCCCGACGTCGATGAGCCGGCAGGAGCAAACACGTCCGCGGCCACACGGCCGCTTCATGTGGCACCGGCCCAGCCACGCCCGCGCCGTCGCCACCGACATCCAGCGCCACACGTACAAGCTGCCGACGGTGGGCTCCAAGACCGGCGAGCCTCTGGATGATCGGCTCATCGACGCTCCATCCGTCCTTTGACCTTGACCTTGACCTCGGCCAGCACAGCGTCTGCTTCGGCGAGTTGGCCGACGTAAGGGCTGTCCCATAAATGATCTCCGTGTCGAGGCGGACGATGTTGGTCTCCATCTGTCTGCCCGACTGGAAGGGGCGATCGGTGGCTTCGCTCGTGCCCGATGCATGGGCTCGTCGGGTGCAGTGGCATCAAGTGCTTCCCTTCGTGGCCGCAGTCATACCCCTCACAGTGATCCCCGGTACCCGCTTCACCCTCGTGACACAGCAGGTGATCGCGGGTTCGCGGGCTGACGGCGTCCGCGCCGCAGTCGGCTCAGCGTGCGGGCTCCTGGTGCACGCAACACTCGCCGCGATCGGTTTGTCGACCCTGGTCGTGTCGTCGGCCCAGGCGTTGACGGTGGTGAAGCTCGTGGGCGGCATCTACCTCATCTGGTTGGGCGTGACCATGTGGCGTTCCACGCGTCGATGCGTCCCACCAGCGGCGCGGAGGCGATGGCGCTTGCCGTGGGCTCAGCTCGGGGGTTTTGGCCAAGGGCTGTGGTCCAACGTCCTCAATCCAAAGGCAGCGTCGGTCTATCTCACTCTGGTGCCACAGTTCCTCACCTCCAGCCGCTCCATCGCGCCACAGATCGCGACGCTTGCGGTCGCGCATGTGGCCGTCGTGCTGGTGTGGCTGCTGTTCTGGACGTCGGTGGTCGCTGCCGCGCGTACGGCAATCGACACACCTCGATTCCGGCGTGGGATGAGCCGTCTGGCGGGTGCGGTGCTGGTCGCCCTGGGAATTCGAACCGCAACGGCGAGCTGAGCCCACACATCCTCTTTCCCGCAGCTGCTGTCACGGTGAAATGATCTGACGCCGTGGCTTCTGTGATCACGGCGTCAGAGCCGTCCTGGACGGCCCCGTTCACCGGGCTGAGTCCCCGCAACTTCGGCACGCTGCTGACCGTGCTGCGCCGCGAGGGCGCGGACGCTCCGCGCCCGGTCCGGCCTTGGGCCCTGCCACTTGAGGACCGGGTGCTGCTGGTAGCGGCGTACTGGCGAACAAACCTGACGCTGCGGCAGCGGGCTCCGCCGTCGGCCTACCGCAATGCCCCGGACATAGCCCGCTACCAGACATGGCCCTCGCCCCTCACTCCCGAAGCCGCGACCGAACAGGCCCGCGTCTACAGCGAACAGGCCCCCGAACAGCCGGGCTGGTTCCAGTACGCCATCGAACTCAAGCCGACCGGATCCTGGCCGGGGACCTCGGCGTGAATCTCCACGACAACCGCCTGCAGGCCGGCCTCGGCTGCACTCTCTTTGGCCGGGTACTGCACCGGGTCTCCGCCGAATGCGACGTTCGCGGCGCCCCCTCAGCCCGCCTGCTGGAACGCGTCGACTTCGATCTCGAAGGTCGGCGCCCCGAGTTCACCTTGAACATCGACACCGGCGAATGGGCCGACACCTTCGGTGGCGCTGTGCCGCACCACGGCCCAGAGCAGCCAAGTCCGCCCCGCCACCCCAGTAGTTGATGAACTTAATCAACTACATTGCGGTCACGTCATGCGACCAGGCAGAGATGACGTGGCGCGGCCGGCGTTCGTGGTGAACGCGGTGGCGGCCGGTTTGGAACGGGCCCGACGCAGGGTTCCGGAGGCAGCGACCCTCGCAGTCCTCCAGGTGCTCGGCTGGCGGAGCGGGAGGTCCCGGACAAGGCGGTGCGCCCGTCCGACATCGCCTCCGCCCTGGAGGTGCACCGATCGGCCGTCACCCACCATCTGCGGACGCTTCAGCAGGCCGGCCACGTGACGCGGACGACCGATCCGGCGGACCGCCGCTCCAGCTTCATCACACTCACCGAGTCGCGTTCGACACCGGACCATAAACGCCAAGCTCAGGGCCTGGTCGACGCGGACCTGCTTCTCGACCGCGAGCCGTTCGAGCTGCTCGCCAAGGCCGCGGCCGGTGTCATGTGCTGGGTGCGTCCCGGGCATACGCGCCGGCCCGCGCGGCTGTGAAGGCGGCCTGTGCGGCGCGCTGTGCGTGGGCTTCGTCCAGGGGCAGGTCCGTGGTGAGGAGCTGGTAGTACAGCGGTGCGGATACGGCGCGGATCACCGCGTGCGGGTCGGTGTCCTGGGGTACCTCGCCCCGTGCGGCGGCCTGCTGCACACAGGGTGCCCACTCCTGGACGCGGACCTCGTAGAAGCGGTGCAGGGCCTCGGCGGTTTTTGTGTCGCAGGTGGCTGCGGCGAGGACGGCCTTGAACAGTGCACCCTGGCGTGGGTCGGCCAGGGTGCGGCGTACGAGAGCGGCGTTGGCCTCGAGGTCCCCGAGCAGTGAGCCCGTCTCGGTGCGGGGCAAGGACTGCTCGGCCATGTCCGCCAGCAGGTCGGCCACCAGGCCGGTCACGGTGCCCCAGCGGCGGTAGACGGTCGTCTTGCCCACGTCCGCGCGGCGCGCGACGTCGGCGAGGTCGAGCCGTGCAAAGCCCGCTTCGGCCAGTGCGTCGCCGGCCGCCTGCAGTACCGCGGCCCGTACCCGCGCCGTGCGTCCTCCCGGGCGCACCGTTCCCGGGTCGGCGTTCTCAGAATCCATAACGGCACTCCCGTTCCATTTAAGGCTCGGCCTCTGTTAGTGTCATCTTAACGGAACGCAAGACCCATTAACCCCACGGGGGAAGGAACAGTCATGGAGTACAGGCAGCTCGGTGCGTCCGGGCTCAAGGTGCCCGCTCTCAGCTTCGGCACCGGTACCTTCGGCGGCCAAGGGCCGCTGTTCGAGGCCTGGGGCGACACGGACGCCCGTCAGGCGCGCCGGCTCGTCGACATAGCGCTGGACGCCGGCATCACGATGTTCGACACCGCGGACGTGTACTCGGCCGGCGCCTCCGAGGAGGTACTGGGGCAGGCGATCAAGGGCCGCCGGGACCAGGTGATCCTCTCCACCAAGGCCGGCCTGCCGATGGGGGAGGGTCCGGGAGATGCGGGCACCTCCCGCACACGGCTGATCAAGGCGACCGAGGACGCGCTGCGCCGCCTCGGCACCGACCACATCGACCTCTTCCAGCTCCACGCCTTCGACGCCGCCACCCCCGTCGAGGAGGTGCTCGCCACGCTCGACCAGCTCGTCCGCGCCGGAAAGATCCGCTACACCGGCGTCTCCAACTTCTCGGGCTGGCAGCTCATGAAGTCCCTCTCGGCGGCCGACCGACACGGCCATCCCCGCTATGCGGCCCACCAGGTCTACTACTCGCTCATCGGTCGCGACTACGAGTGGGAGCTGATGCCCCTCGGACTCGACCAGGGCGTAGGGGCGGTCGTATGGAGCCCGCTGGGCTGGGGCAGGCTCACCGGAAAGATCCGGCGCGGCCGGCCGCTGCCCGAACGCAGCCGCCTGCACGAGACCGCCGACTTTGGCCCGCCGGTGGAGGACGAGCTCCTCTACCGCGTGGTCGACGTCCTCGCGGACATCGCGGAGGAAACGGGCCGTACCATCCCGCAGATCGCCCTCAACTGGCTGCTGCGGCGCCCCACCGTTTCCTCCGTCATCATCGGCGCCCGCGACGAGACACAGCTGCGCCAGAACATCGGCGCGGTCGGGTGGGCACTCACCGACGAACAGGCCGCCCGCCTCGACACAGCGAGCGCCAAACCCGCGCCCTACCCCTACTTCCCCTACGAGCGCCAGGAGGGCTTCGCCCGCCTCAACCCCCGCCCGGCCGGTATCGCCTAGCCCACCCACCCCACGTCCTGGCAGGCATCGGGTCGGGCGCCAGGCCGCACCGCAGACCGCCCCCGCCATCGGCCCGGAACGTCCCGGGACCCCCGCCGAACGGGCCATGCCCCTCCACCTGGGCACGGCCCCCGGCGTTCCGGGGCCGGTCGGCTTCGCCGGGGCCGGACCCCTCAGCCCGCAGACGGCGAGGAAGAGGTGCCACAGACCTGAGACCGAGCATCCGTTGGGTTCCGCGGGGCATACCCCGCCCGCACGGATCCGGTTCCTGCCGCTGCGGAAGTGGCCGACGCACAGCGGCGCCTGGGGGCCCGGCGGCGCGACGTCCCGATCCGGCCTTCCCCGGGGCCGAATAGTCGGTACACCGTGACGGGTGAACAGCCATGCAAATCACCCCGAGAAGAATTCGGGGAAAATGACCGGGCATTATTGCGCGCATACCATGGCCAGTATCGGAATTACTGTCCGAATGCCGCAGGGGGACATATGAGGGTTGCCATACCGGACTCGCTGTCGCTGCTCAGCGACGAGAATTCCGCTGCGGGCGCTCCCACGACGCATCAGATTCCCGCCTCTTCCGTCTTCCATGTGAGTCACGAGATCCGGAATGGTGAACACATCACGGAATCGTGGAGAAATGACCCGCGGAAAAGCGTGAGGTCCATGCTGCGGACACCTCTGCCGCGCAGACAAAAAATGCTTCGCAGTGATTTACCCGCGGCCGACGGTGACGTGCAGATCGCCAGGAATCACGGATACCGGCCCCCGGTGGCGCCGCACTTCTCCAGCCGGTACCGCATCGAACCGCCCGCTTCTAAGCTCCGGCCCGGCGCCTGGACGCACCGTTGGCCCTCCTGTCGCGGGAGGTGTGACGGCGTGCGAGAACCCCGTGCCGCCCTCCCCACTGGCCTCCGGCAACCCTTTTCACCGGGACGGTGTTTGCTCAGTGACGGATGATGTGGCCGAGCTGCTGCCCGACCTGCTGGCGACGGATCTGGACGACGGTTTCACCGAACTGGTCCGGGTCCATGCCGGCGCGGTGCACGCGTTCCTGCTCAGGGTGTCGGGATCCGCCTCCGACGCGGAGGACCTGGGGCAGGACACCTTTCTGCGTGCCTACACGGCGCTGCAGGGGTATTCCCCCCAGCGGCGCCGCGAGCTGCGCCCACGTGCCTGGCTGATGACGATCGCCGCCAACGTCTGGCGCAGTCATCTGCGTACCACCATGCGGCGGCCGGTGTCGGTCATGCAGGTGGAGGACACGCAGGACAGTTGGTCCGACATGAGGCCGGGCCCCGAGGAGCGTGCGGTGACGGCCGACGACCGAGCGCACCTGGTCGTCGCACTGTCGCAGCTGCCGGAGATCCACCGGATACCGGTCGTCCTGCGGCACGTGGTCGGGATGAGCTACGCGGAGGCGGCACAGGTGCAGGGCTGCCCAGTGGGCACCGCCAAGGCCCAGGTCTCCCGGGGGCTGAGCAGCCTTCGCCGGCTGCTGACACCGGATGCCGCCCAGTGCAGCGAGGTGGCGCTGTAAGCCAGGACGACAGGAGGGAGCTGCCCCGGCCCGAGACGGTGGAAGAGGGCCTGGCCGGGCTGGCCGGGCCGGGCGCGCCGGCCGGCTTCGCGCTGCGCGTCCTTGAGCGGGCGGCCATTTCACGGCAGCGCTACGACACCTACGTCCGCCTGGAGATCGCGTCGGGCGGCCTGCACGCGGCGTTCGGCGAGGAGACCGTCACCGCGGCGCGGTGCTGGAGACGGCGGACATGACGGCCATGGCGTTCGAGGAACTGCACCGCTCCCGGACAGGCCGCTCGGCGCTCCCCGCCACCGTGGCGTTCACCGGGCTGCGGACGGCGGTGCGCACCGGCCGGACCAGGCAACTGCCGCTCGACATGGGCCGTCTGCCGCAGACCGACAGGGCCGTGCTGGAGGCGGTACGCACCATCCCCGCCGGGCAACTGCGTCCGCTGTCCTGGATCACCAAGGAGACCTCGCTCGACAACGGCCCAGCGCCGGGGACGGCCGCCGAGATCCTTGCCGGGAACCCGCTGACGTACCTGATTCCCTGTCACCGTGTGACCCATGAGGACGGAGTGCCCTGCGACGCGGGCCACCCGCGTCAGGCGGGGGACGCGCTGCGGCAGGCCGAGGGTATCGACATGGATTCGGTGCGGGAGTGGTCGCGCGGTGCGGCGGTCTTCCTCGGCAGCGACACCACCCACATCTACTGCCATCCCACCTGCGCGCACGCCCGCCGCATCACCCCGCCCCACCAGGTGCGCTTCCCCACGGCCCGAGCCGCCCGCAGTGCCGGTTACCGCGCCTGCAAGAGCTGCCGCCCGGTGTCCGTCTTATGCCCCATAGAGCCGGGCGCGGTGGTGCCCGCCGCCACCGACGACGCGCTCGTGCGTGCGGCCGTGACGCCCGTGCCGGATGTCGCCGAATGGGTGTCTTCGTGCAATCAGTTGGCGCCCTCGCCGGTCATCGCTGGTGGTACGTGGCCGCTCGCCACAGCTGTCCTCACCGACGTGCACCACCACTGGCCAGGTACAGAACAGACCAAGAAGAGAACAGACCAAGAACAGGGGAACCCCGCTCATGCGCGCTCGATTGCTTCTCGCGGTCCCGGCCGCCGCCGCTGCCGCCCTCACCACGCTCGCGCCCGCGGCCGGTGCGGCAACCGGATCCGCGGCACCGACACCGACCTGCAAACAGCCCGCGGTGAGCGTGTCCGCGGCTGCGGCCCAGCGGGCCGATGTGCTGCACATCAAGGTCACCAACAGGGGGGCCGGCACCTGCGTCGTCGACCGGATCCCGACGGTCACGTTCGGGGCCCTGGACGGCGCGGCGCAGCCGGTGCCGCCCGCCGAGAGCGCCCCGTACCGTCTCGCCGCGGGCGGCACGGCCCACGCGGCGGTGCGCACGGCCGAGCCGGCCGGCGGCGCGCAGATGCGGGTCGTGGACTTCGTGACCGTGGCCGCCGATCCCTCCCACCGCGGCCGCGCGATCTCCGCGGACGCCCTTGGGCTGCCGCAGGGCGTGCGGGTGTGGGAGCCGGTGACCACGTGGTGGCAGCCGTCCTGGGCGAAGGCCGACGAGGCGCTCCAGGACGCGACGCGCTGAGTGCGACGTGCCGGTTTGGAGTCAGTGAGTGTTGTCAGTGACGGAGGCCCACAGCCCGTGCAAAGTGCCTTGAGGGCAGATGGTGTTCGAGGTGTAGCGGGTTCGGCGCCTTGCCGAACTCGAACCACACCGTGGCCGCAGTCACCGTCGTCGTCAGCTACGAAGGACTGTGTCCAGAGTTCTCAGCGGCTGCTCTCGTACGGGCCGCCCCGGAAGTACAAGGCCCCATAGTGCTGAGGACGGTCGCCACGCTCGTGCGCGGCATCGGACCGATCCGCAGGAGCTGACCGCCTTGCGAGACCACGCAGCGTTTCCAGGCCGGCCAGGACATCGGAGCGATTGGCCGAGCGCTTCATCCACCGTGGCAGCCGCGGAATCATCGCCCTCGTCGGACTCGCCCCGTGCTCGCGCAACGTGGCGCCGACATAGGCCGACAGTTCGGCGACGTGTTCCTCGTTGTAGGCCCACAGGATCTGGTCGGCGCAGCGGGTCTGCAGCCACAGCGGCCTACGGAAGAACGGATCTTCTGTGCCACCCGGATTCGTTGCGACCAGCCCTGCATCCCGCATCTCCGGCTTCCAATCGGCGACGGCACCACACCCTCGGCAGGCCAGGCGACGTGGCCGGAACAACAGCTCATACGAGTGCTTGAGCTCAGGGAGGCCAGGCCGGGGAAGGACGAGTGCGCAGCCTCCGCATCGAGGACAGACCACAAGCACGTGCCCAGTGAACTGAACCAGCCATCCGCCCCGGTCGTAGTGGCGCGCGGGATCGGCGGTCGACTCGGATTCCATGGCCCACACCATCGCAGATCAGTCGTGTTGGCCGCGACCGGGTCCTCGAACGCGACCCACGGGTGGATGTCTGCCGGTGCTGGTCGACGGACCTCTGCACCCGGCCCTGGCTCGTGACGCTGCACTCTGGCCCATGGAGACCCTCCGCAGCCGGTCCTGGTGATAGCGCCGTTGTCAGCAGGACCAAGACGACTTGCACAGTGTCTCGGCAGCGAGAAGAGGACCAGGGTGCAGTCTCGCGCCCGGGGCTCAGCGGGGGCGGGACAGCGAGCGCCTCGACAACTGCGCGCAAGACGGAATGCCAGCGCACCGCGTTCATCTCCGAGCCCGCAGTGATATCGCTGTGTCGCCAATATCGCTGTGTCGTGCGTCGTCCAGATGACGTTTCCGTCGATGTGCCGAAGAGGGATTTGCCTCACTGCTCCTGAGCATTCGTGGTGAAGGCCGGTGTGGCCGACGCGTGTGGACGCTGGGGGCGGGCAGCCGGCAACACGCCTGTCCCGGAGGCCACCCGCATCAGCGCGCAGTTCTCGGGCGGGCCGGCCGGCGGCGCGGCCATCTGCGGTGTCGGCCCGTCCAAGGCCGTGGGGGAGAAGGCGGCGTCGGCAGGGTGCAAAGCCGTTCCTGACCCGGCGCTTGGCCGACCGCACCGCCGACCCCGGCTGCGCGTCAGGCGGCACCCAGCCCGTGGGGTCGCTGCGTGCCTCGTCGGCCTCCCGACGTATATTTCCGGCAGGCAAATGATCATGACATCCGCATCGTCCGCCCGCACCCGGATTGGTATTGGCCGGCATGACCGAGTCCGTCACACAGCCCGTCGCACGGCCGCATCGTCCCTCGCGGCGGTCACGGGTCCGAGCGCTTGCGGTACCGCTGCTCTCATTGGCTGCCGTCGGCTGTGTCGTCACCGCGCTGGCGCTGTCCACCGCCCACGTCCACCACCAGTCGGATGCCTGTCGCTATATGGCGGTGCCGTGGACTCACTTCGCTGCCGCCTACGGCGGCCTGCTCGCGGCCGCCGCCGCGCTCCTCAGCCACCTGCTGCTGTCGCGAGCCCTGCGACGTGACGGGTTCCATGCCGCTTCCGGCTGGCAGAGCTGGCTTCCCACACTCTTCGTCGTCGTCGCCGGGTTGATGGTCCCCCTGACGGCGGTGGTCATTGCTCTGGTCCACCACGACGCAGCCGAAGCGGCCGCGAAACTCGGACAACCCTTGTGCGAGGGCTGATGAACTGAGTCGGAGATTCCGTCTGTGACTGATGCGGACTCCCAGCCCCGGGACGAAAAGAATCTCAGGATGATGAGCGCCGACAGGAGAACCACCACGCGACTCAGCGCAAGGCCAACCCACCAGGCCACCAGCCCAGTTGAGCTGAATCGCAACACGGAATCCAAGCAGAGACCATGTGCCGGAAGGCGTGGGGTTTCACCAGCCCCAGGCCAGCGCGTTTCCCGGCCCGGCCGAGCATCCCGCGGGCTCCGGCCGGGGCCCAGGGCTGTCCGGCGTCGGCGCCGTGCAGCTGGACCCGGGGCACGGGCGCGGCCGTGGCGGACGCTGCCTGCGGCGAGTGGCCCGGCCGTGACTGCAGCCGAACCAGCTGGACGAGGCGGGTGCGGTCATCACACGCGTTCTCTCCCCGCCTCCGGCTCGGGGTTCGTGGAGGCGGGGAGAACGCACCGGAGATGTTGTGCGTACTGGCCAGCCTTGCCGCAAGTGGTGGCGCTCGGCATCTTCGAGCGCTGCCCTGTGGGCCGTTCGGGTGTTGGGAGCGGCGGCCCGGTGGAGGCGGGTGTCGAGGATGAGGCTGAACGGGTGGCATCCGGGGCGCTGGACCAAAGGTTGTCCCGTCGTGGGAGGTGGGTGTCAGCCAAGAGCGTGCGGGAGAGGCGACGCACGGGTCGGGGGAGGAGCGGGCCGCCGTGGTGAAGCGGTGGTCAGTGGGTGGTGCGGATCATCACCATGAGCGCTGGTGAGGCCGGTGACGGCTGGCTCACGCCGTCGACACCGCTACGCCACGATCATCGTCGACGCCGAAACGGGCGAGCGCATCGATGTGCTGCCCGACCGCGAGGCCGCCACCCTGGAAGTCTGGCTGCGCGAGCATCCCGGCGTCGAGACCGTATGCCGGGACGGATCGGCCACCTACGCTGAGGCGGTCCGCCGAGCTCTGCCGGACGCGGTCCAGGTCAGCGACCGCCGCCACCTCTGGCGCAACCTGTGCGACAAGGCCCTCGCCGAGGTCCGCGCCCACACGCCCTGCTGAGCTGCCATCAACCCGCCCCGCCCCGCCCCGGCGGAATTCGCCAGCAGACCACTCGCGAGCGATGGCACAAGGCCCACCAGCTCCTCGGCCAGGGCGTCGGCCTGCCCGACTGCTCACGCAGACTCAAACCGGCCCTGAACACCGTCAAACGCTACGCCCGCACCCCCGAGCCGACCGCCCAGCGCATCGCCCCGGCCTACCGGCCCACCCTGGTGCATCCCCACCGCGACCACCTACACCAACGCCGATCGTCGAACCCGGCCGTTCCCGTCACCCACCTCCTGCAGGAGATCCGGGAACTCGGCTACACCGGCAGTGCAAACCTGCTGGTCCGCTACCTCAATCAGGGCCGCGCCGAGGGCGATCGCCCGGTGACCAGCAGCGTGTTGACGTGGACCAGGGCGGACTGGAGCAGGTGGAGGGCGAGCATGGACACCTCTGGGACTCCTTGTCCGTACCGGCCAGGTCGCCGTCCCTGCCGGCCCGGTTGTCGTATTGCTACGGCAGACGGACATTTAGTGGAGAGTGACGGGCCGTCAAGGTGTCGGATGCTCTTTCGTTGCCCTCTGCGCGGCTGCCCGCTCTCACTCCAGTGGCTGGTCAGGGCTCCGGCGGATCAAAAGCCGGGTGCGTACGAACTGGTTCGCGCCCGTATACTCGTGCGAGTTCATGGAGGGGGAGGTGGAGACAGTGAAGCTTGCTGAGGCACTGGCAGAACGTGCGGAGGCGACGCGCCGTGTAGAACAGCTGCGAGCGCGCGTCGTCAGCAGTGCGCGGTACCAGGAAGGGGAGACACCCGCCGAGGATGCAGCTCAGCTGTTGGCTGAGGCCGGTGAGGTGCTGAACGCTCTGGAAACGTTGATCCGGCGGATCAACCTGACCAATGCCACCGTGGAGATGGGTCCGGACGGCACGCTCACCGATGCCCTCGCACGCCGGGACGTCCTGCGGTTGCGTCACTCCGTGGTCACCGCAGCGGCGGACGCGGCGGCGGGTAAGGGCGAGCGGGGATACGGCCGGCAGCTTCGGTCCGAGCTGATGATGCTTTCCGCGCTTCCGGTCGCGGAACTGCGCGGTCAGGCGGATGTACTCGCCCGGGAGATCCGCGAGGTCGACGTGCGGATCCAGCGTACGAACTGGGAGGTCGATCTGCTGGACTGAGCAGTCCAGCAGACTGGGACGATGTGGAGCAGGTAGCAGCTTCGGAGGCGTGCACACACCGAGGGCCGGCGGTTTTCCAGCCCACACCTGGCGCGTGAAGAGCAACGCGGGGGTTCAACTCCCCATCAACAGTGCAGCTCAGCACCGCGTACAGGTAAAGGTGCACATCGCACAGCACATCACCACGTGCAGATCCGGGGCGGCGAGGGCGGGTTCGGGGCTTTCCACATCGCAGCAGCATGGAGAACGGCGATCTCCGGCGGATACCGTTGGCGGTTTTGGCGCCGCTCCTGCCTCTATCGCGAACGACACTTCCGCGAAAGCCAGGTCGTTTGAGAACGCTGGCCACATGCGGTCTCCAACGACCTGGCAACGGGGGTTGAGGAACATCCGTGTCAGCTCGTGCGCTAAGGATCCGTCGGTGCTGGTGAGCGGCTGACGGAGCGTCGGTTCTGGGGTCGGTCTGAAGATGTCCCGCAGATAACGCCCTATTATCTGCGGCAGATGGGTTCGTCACCTGCGGTGACGTTCTCCGACTGTCAGTTTTCGGAGTCGGCTGCGCTGATGTCCGAAGTCACCTGCGCGCGTCCGTGAATTGATTGAGCGCTCATCTCGGCGTGGCGTCGTTGTCGTCCCGCGCGCAGGGCTTCCAGGAGCTGATCACGGTGCTCAACGACTGCGGGAGGTGCCCGTTTCGTAGGAGAGATGTCCGGATCGCGCGGTGGGGGTAATCACTGTCCGGGTTGGCGTCGCTCTGAATTTCGCACGCCTGCCCGATGGGGATCGTCTAGGGTATGCGGTATGGCGCTGCAACTCGTTCAAGTGAACCTCAAGGCCCGGGACGACTCGGCGCTCGGGCAGTTCTGGGCGGAGGCGCTCGGCTGGGGTGTTTCCAGCGAAGGGCCCGGCGTCACCAACCTGGAACCCGTGGGCTTCGACTGGCCGGACCCGTCCGCCGTCTGCATCGATCTCGTCCGCGTCCCGGACCCGGAGACGGTGAAGTACCGCGTGCACATCGAGCTCGCCACCACCTCCGACGCCCATCAGGCGGAGTTGGTCGCACGTCTGAAGGAGCTCGGGGCGACGCCCGCCGATGTGGGCCAGGGCGACGCGCCGTGGACGGTGATGGCCGACCCGGAAGGCAACGTGTTCAGCGTCCTGGAGCCCCGGGAGCTCTACCGGGACACCGGGCCGATAGCCGCCGTGGTCGTCGACTGCGCCGACCCACGGGCCATGGTCCGGTTCTGGGGCGAGGCGATCGACTGGACCGTCCACGAGCTGACCGACGACCGCGCCCTGCTGCGCTCCGTCAAGGGCGTCGGGCCGTACCTGGAGTTCCGCCGCACGCCCGACGACGAGGTCGTATGGAACCGCATCCATCTCGACGTGATGTCCGACCCCGTCGAGGATCAGGCGAGGGAGGTCGCCCGGCTCGAAGGCCTCGGCGCGATACGGGCCGACGTGGGTCAGTGTGACGTCTCCTGGGTCGTCCTGGCCGACCCGGCGGGCAACGAGTTCTGCGTCCTCGGCCGGGGCTGACGCGGAACTCCGTCCGCTCCCTCATGGCGGTGCGGCAGTGCGTTGGCGGCCGGGCCCCGCCCTCCCAGGCCGCCAACTCACGACAGCCTGACCACACATACGGCAGGAGAGCCCTCTTTCCGCTGTTGGTGGGTAGCGCCCAGGCTTCTGTGGGGGGTCAGCACAAGAAGTCTCGGTGAGTAGTCGTTGTAGGAGTGGAGGTAGACACTTTCGGCATCGGCTGGCATCGGCGCCTGGCTGTCGCCGAGCAGGGTGTAGACCAACAGGAGTGGGAGTCGGGCGAGTCGGCGCCGGACGTACCGCGGCTGCACGTTGATGTTGCGATCGCGCGAGGTCTTGACCTGGATCGGTTGGGTCCAGCCGTAGTCGGCTGGGGAGGACGAGCAGGTCGATGCCGTTGTCCTGGATCGGGTCCGCGGTCTCCTTCCGGCGTGCACGAGTTCACCGATGAGCCAGTGCCGTCCGATGATCTCGACCTGCTGCGGGGTCGAGGTCCGATGCCATCAACTGGCGCCGTTCAACGTCTCGTCCGGCCCCGGTTCCGCGAGATAGCGGTGCACAGAGGTCTTGGGGATGCCGGTCTTCGCGGCGATCTCGCCGAGGCTGCTGCCCTGCCGTTTGAGCAGCCTCGCGTACTCGATTTTGTCGGCGGGGTGGGCTACGGGGCGGCCGATGCGGCGGCCGGCGGCTTCGGCCACGGCTCGGGCGTGGGCGGCGCGTTCGGCGGTGAAGGTGCGTTCCATCTCGGCGAAGAGGGCCAGCAGCAGGAAGGCGATGCGGCTCATGCCCTCGTCGGCGGTGTTGATCGGTAGCGGGTCGGCCAGTGAGCGCACGCCGATCTGCTTGTCGTTCAGGTCGTGGACAAGGTTGAGGACTTCGCCCAGGTTGCGGCCGAGCCGGTCGAGGGTGTGCACCACGATGGTGTCGCCGGGGCGGGCAGAGGCGAGCAGATCGGTGCGGCCGAGTTCGTGGGCACTGGGCAGGAAGCTGGCGGGGACGCCGACGCCGAACAGGAAAGCGCGCTCCTCTTCGAACCGGTCGAGGGTGTGGCAGGCGAGGGTGAGCAGGATCAGGAGCTGCCGGGCGGCGTCGCGGTCGGTGCGCGCCAGGTCGAGCGCTCTCTCCACCTGATCCATGGACTCCTGCCATGAACTGCGGTGCGGCCGATCGCCGTCGGAGACGTGCCGGTGCTCCGGCCGCAGCGTGGAGGCGAGGCGGCCGCAGGCGATGACGGTCCCATCGGCGGCCAGGCGTAGTGCGGTGCCGGCGGCGTGCAGCATCGCCTCCTGGATGCCGGGCTTGAGGTGCTCGTAGGGTCGCCAGGTGGTCAGGCCGCCCGCCTGCGCAAAGGCTCACGCGGCGGACGGCCCCCCGGCTTCAACGAAGAGCGGTACAAGAAACGCAACACCATCGAACGAGCAATCAACCGGCTCAAGCAGCACCGGGCCGTGGCCACCAGATACGACAAGCGCGGCTACGTCTTCCTCGGCACAGCCACCGCAGCAGCCCTCGTCATCTGGCTCCGAACATGAATGGCCGGACAAGTCCTGGACGTCGCCACTCCGTCCCTGTCAGATCCCCGCTACCAGTCATACACGAGGCAACAAATCGGTAGGCGGCATGGACACGGTCAGCACCTACGATGCCACCACGCCGAATCCGGATCTGCCAGGGGCTCATGGTGCGTTCGCCTGAGTAGGACCACGTCCAGACGCTCGACCTGCACTCGGAGTTCGGTGGCGGCCTTCGGCGGCAGCAAAAGCAGAGCCTCTTGCAGCTTGTCCCGGGCCCAGCCCTCGCCGCAGCATGGGCAGGTGAACTCGGCCTCCCACTGCCTCCACCGGCGCTTGGTGCCGTGGACGCGCACGGACCATACGCTCAGCGCCACTGACACGACGCCCGGAGACAACCGCTCCCGTTCGAGCACGCGGACGGCAGCATTCGCCGCCCCTGACAGACCTGGGACATCGCGATACCGAACCCAGGGTCTTCCCCAACCGCGTTCCCGCGGTCGAAGTGAAGCTGGTCTTCTACGCGGCACGGCCCCTTCGGATGTAAGTCATGTACGGCATCTTCCCACAACCCAAGATCGACCGGACAAGTCCTGGCGGCGCAGGCAGATGAAGGTGAGAGGAAACATGGACCTGAAGGCTGAACTGTCCGCCCAGCCCGGGGCGACCCCGATCGACGGTCTGCCAGATGCTTGGCACTGGTCACGTGCGGTGTTCAACTTCGATGCCATCCTGACGCATGAGCGTGAACATGTCCTTCAGCTCAATGTCATGGGCCGATACGACGAGCAGCTTGCACACGCCATCCTGACCTTCGCGCACAAGCACAGCACCACGCTGGCCGACTGCGCCAGGCCGTTGACCACCGTCGGCGGATTCGACCATCCTGGCTGGGACTTCGACACCGTGGTCGCCGTCGGACCTGCCGTGCACGACTATCACTCCCAAAATCCGGAACTCCACTCCGCGACATTCGCGATCTTTCCGGGATACCGGAGCGAATTCTCAGGAAACGAGACCAAGGAAGAGGCGTGGCAGCGATTCAGGAAAATGCTGCAGCCTACGAAGCTGGGCCGAGAGCGCGCACCATTTGTCAAAATGCGCTATGCGAACACGCGAACCCAAAGCGACAGCAACAGTCCGGAGCGTGTCCTCGCGCCCCTTTCGAGGCTGCTGCGTGAGCTGCCCCTGCTCAAGGGCGCGCCCGGGAGTTTCGTCCAGTGGGAGAACCGCCTGGGCGAGGTATGGAACGCCGAATGGGACACTGACTTGACCCTGTCCGGACCCGCGCAGCAGCAAGTGACCGGCACCGACGAACTCGCAGCATTCGCAGAGCGGAGCGTAACGGGCACAGACGGCACCGCATGAGCCGCGTACGGGCGAAGACCTGGAGCGGAGAGACCTGGGATGACCCCGATGAGGACAAGCTGTACAACCTACTGAGTGAGATGAACCTGGTCCACAGGTTTCTCATCGTCGAGCCCCTCGAAATGCCGGAGCCACCGGGCCAGCACTTCATCCGGGTATACCTCAACGACGACACGAGCTGCCTGATCGAGTACAGCGAGGGTGGGCCGGGCTCCCACTTCCAGGCCACGGTGCCCGCTCCCTTCGAGATGTACGGACATGACCTGGTGGCCGAGGTCATCAAGAGTTGGGCCCGAGACGATGGCCAATGGCGAGCTGTCCTGCCGTGGACGCCGGTGTCATGAGCGCCGAGTGGTTTCCATCTGTCGCCTGGGCAGTTCGGCAGTGACGACCGTGGCCGACGCCTACAACGGCATCGAGCGCGCGTCATACGTCCGACGGCAGCCTGCGTGTCAGGTTTCCTGCGAGGTGGCGGGCAGCGAAGGCTCCCTCGCCGCTACGTGAGGCCAGGAGCTGCAGCAGCTCGACCGCAGCGCGCGCTTCGCCGCGTGTCAGCAGCGGCAGGCGTTCCTCGTCCACGTCGATCACGCTGTCCACCAGTGCCAGAAGCCGGTCGTCCAATTCGCCCATGACCGGCACAACGGGGCGCCATCCACGGTGGTCACGGCTGCGTGTTGGGCGCTCCCGGTGCCCGGACGCCCGAGGTACCACTGATCCGGGCAATTCTCCGGCACCGGGCGTAACCGCAAGCGCGGCCTCCGCGCGTTCACGGCGGAGGGACCCAGCCATGCCGGGCCCCTCAAGAGGGTTGTTTGGCGGCCGGCGCTCCGTTGTCTGCTGGAATTGAGGTGGTCATGTGCGGCCACGGTGAGGCATCGACTCCCTTGACGAGCTGTCGGTGAACCATACGTAGGCCGTTGACCTTCCAGGGGCCGAACGGGTACTCCGTCCCGCTCGGCCGCGCGAGCGCGAGGGGCCTTCGTCCCGCCCCGGCTTATGTGCGGGGCGGGTGGAGGTTGTTCAGTGTGGGCTTGCGTGTATCTGGGGGAGGGCGTGGCTGGGGATGGTGGGTTGGTCTGCTTCTTCATACACCCGGCTTCGCCACCGCCCTCATGGAGCAGATCACCACCTTCCAGGGCACCCCCAACGACGTCTCCGAAGCCGTCGCCGCCCGGATCGCCCGCTCCCGGTTCCTGTACGAGGGCAGCCACCGCTACGTCGTCCTCATGGAGGAATCCGTCCTGCGCTATTGCACCGCCGCCCCGAGGCCATGAAGGGCCAGCTGCGCCACCTCCTGGCCGTGATGCCCCTCGCCTCCGTCTCCCTCGGCGTCATCCCGTTCACCGCACAGCGCACCGTGTGCCCGCTGGAGGCGTTCTACCTCCACGACGACGTCCAGGCCGTGGTAGAGATGCTGGCGGCGGAGATCAAGGTGACGCAGCCGCGCGAACTCGCCGACTATGCGAAGGCGTTCACGCGCCTGGCGCAGATGGCCGTGTACGGCGCCGCCGCCCGCGCCCTCATCCGGGCCGCGACCGACGCCCTGGAGTGAACTCCGCAATTCTCCGCAGTCTCGTTGAACAACGGCCCATGGCGTTCGTAGCGTCGAACGACACCGACGTACCAGCAACGGAGGCGGTGCCTCATGAGCGCACCCACGACCGCCGGCACCGAACCGGAAGGACGCGGCCTCCAGCCGCCCACCTTCGGCCGGCCTTCCCCGGCGCTGCTGGCCCGCGCCGACCGCGGCTTCGCCCGGTTCCTCGCCCACACCACCCAGGCCCGGGACGACAGCACCGGCGACCACGACGACGCGGCGAGGCACCGTTGAGCGGCACCCACACCGTCCTCTACGACCCCCACGGCCTGATCGAGGCCGAACTCCCTTTGGACCGGGCCCCGTAGGAAGCGCTCGTCACCGCCGTGCTCGCGTGGATGGACCCGCGCCTCGAACCCCGCGACTACGAGCAGATCGCCCTCCAGCTGACCGGGCACGCCCGCGCGGTGGCCGCCGACGTCCGGCGCCACGCCGCCGCTCTGCCAAGGAATGACGGCCGGCGCCCTCGCCGAAGTCGTCCTCCGCGAAACCGCAGGACGCCTGGCCGCACCGCTGGAAGGGACCGCCCGCTGCGCCCAGAACCGCACCCGACTCGTGCGGGCGCTCTACACCCGGCTGGACCGCCTCACAGAAGCCCTCCCCGTAGCCCGAGGGGCCAGCCATGGCGTTCCGTGACCGCAGGAACGAACACGGTGCCCGCCCCGGTCACATCCCCGGAGGCGGCGGCGAGGAGTTGGCCGGCGGAGGTGGCGAGCGTGTCGGCGGCAGCGAGGGAGTGTTCGCGAGCACGTGCCCGAGACAGCGGACTTGCTCGCCGAACGGCCCCCGACCTGTACAGCATGCTGTCCGGCTCCGTCCGCTCGACCACGCAATCGTGGACGGCATCCTCGCCGCCACCGAACTGGGCAGCCGCCGCGGAGCAGCGACCTGTCTGGGTTCGCGCTCAGCTCGGTGAGTAGCCCGCGGTCGATGAACCGTAGGACGTGCACTTGTGCATCGCCAGCGACAGCGCTTCATTGCCGTCTGGCCATTGCGTCGCGTGTACTCATTCGAGTGAGTTCTCCTGCACCGCGGCTGGCCGGGTGTGCGAGGTGTCGCCTATGGACAGCGATGCCGGGGTCGCCATCCACACATTGGATCCGCGTGTTCAGCGTGCTTGGTAGCGATCCATTCAGACGGGACTCCGGTAGTGGTGGCGTAATTCAAGATGCAGGAGCTGGGGTTGGGGGACTCCAGCAGTTGTCCGATGGAACGGGGAGACTCTAATACTGACGCCATTCCGCCTGGCCAAAGTGCGCCGTCGGTTTTCGCTGCTTGACGAGAACGGTGACGGCTACCTCCAGCGGCGGGACTTCGAAGCCCATGCTGCGCGACTGTGTGACCACCTGATCCCTGAGGCGGACACTGCGGCCCGGGACGCTATCCACGCCGCGTAGCGGGCGCTGTGGGAAAGCCTGTCCGCGAACGCCGATAGCGACGGTGACGGACGGATCTCCCAGGACGAGTTCATCGTCGCGGCGGAAGCTGGGATGGCCGAGAGCGCGGAGTACTTTAACTCTGGTCTTCACTTCGAGCTCCTCGACCGCAACAAAGACGGCTACCTCGATACTGCAGAGGTCACGCGGCTCGGTGTGGCCATGGGCGTTTCGCTGCAGGAGATAGGCGCCGTTGCAGCCGGCCTTGACGGAGACGGAGACGGAAAGGTCAGCCGGGAAGAGCTCGGCGCGGCCGTCCATGAGTTCTTCTACGGCGACGATCCGGAAGCACCCGGTGCCCGCATCTTCGGGAAGCTCGACTGACTTCCTCAGCGAGGGAGGCGCCATCTGTCCGGCCGTCGAAAACCAATTCCCGACAGTCTTACTTCTTTCATCTGGGGCAATGGCCCACACCTGGCATTAATGGTCAAGGAAAAGGAGAACTCGTCATGAGCAGCTTCCTCGAGAAGGTTCGTCTTGCTACCCGGCGTGTCCTGGCACTTATCCAGGGCCGCCCAAGCGGTTACGTGTCCTACTGACCGCCGTCCGAACCCACAACGGTCGGCTGGGTTGGCAGGGCACAGGAGATTGAGACCACGTGGCATACGACGTGCCGCCACAGCTCTGCCCAGGAGGCCGGTTGAGGAACGTGGTCGCGTTCCGAGCCGACCCTGTGGGGTTCCTCGATGCAGCATGCGAAAGGCAGGGGGACATCTGGGGCGTCGGCCGACGTGAGGTAGCCGTGACCGGCAGGGACCTGGCTCATACCGTCCTGAGCGCCCCACCGGAGGTCTATCAGCCCGCCCGAGGCCTTGATGGCATCTTCGTGGATCCGGCGCTCGGAAGCGGGCAGCACGTGAAGGCCCATCGTGCAGTGGCCCGCCAGACGGCCATGCGGGATGCGTCCCGCCGTGATCGGCCAAATGTTGGCCACGACGTCGGCCTCCTGCGCACGGGAGTTGGCCGACTGGCCTGAGGCCGCCACGCTGGACGCGATCGGCATGGCGCGCGGACTCACCGCAAGGTTGGGTGCCGCCATGGCCGTTGGCGAAGACGCTCGGAAACTTGTCGACGCAAACCGGAACATGGGCGCAGCCATGCTGGACATGCTGGGCCGCAGTCGACGCCGGCCTTCGTACCTGCCTGATGCGCACCGGCGGCGTTTTTGCCGGCACAGTGAGCAGTTGGAGAAGCAGCTGCGGGCAGACATCACCGCCCGACGCCGCGCGGGCATCTCCCGCGGGCGCGATGTGCTGGACGCCACGCTCGACTTCTCCGCCACCCGTCCGGGCCTGCTCGACGACCATGTAGTGGCTCGGATCATCATGGCCAACCTGTTCGGCATGCGGGGCTCACCTGCGATCTGCCTGGCGTGGGTGCTGCATCTGCTGGCGACCCATCCGCCCGTGCAAGAAGAGGTCCGAGCTGAGGTGAGGGCCGCTGACGGCTGCGCCGATCTGGACGGCCTGCCCGTCACCCGCGCGGTCGTGAAGGAGGCGCTGCGGCTCTACCCGCCCAGCTGGCTGTTGACGCGGACAATGGCACGCTCCGCCGAGATCGGGGGCTATCGCCTGCGCGCGGGGCCCGTGCTCCTGGTCAGCCCCTACGCCATCCATCGGGATGCACGCTGGTTCGACCGGCCGACCGCCTTCGATCCGGACCGTTGGCTGAACACCGCACCCCCTGCCGAACCCCGCGCGTTCCTCGCCTTCGGCTCCGGCCCGATGGCGTGCAAGGGAGTCAGCTGGGTGATGACTCAGACCGTGATCGCCGCGGCATCCGTAGTCCGCAGATGGCACCTCTCAGCGGACCCGAGCCCCTACCGCTTGGTCGCATGTGGCGACCTACGCCCCGTCGGCCTCCGCCTGCGCCTGACGTCGGTCGCAGGCAGCCGTGCCGGCGCACCCAATCCGCCGCCAGGCTGAACGGCGCCGCGAGCATCCGCCGGCTGCGCAGCCGGCCGCCGGGGCCCGGCACACGAGGTGAGCGGGGCAGGTCCGGGCGGCGGGCGTGCCTCAAGCGGGGCCGGGCGGAGTGCCGGCGCCTTGACTGTCTTACTCCCCGCCGTCGTCGTCGCCGTCCAGGCCGGCCGTGTCCGGGTCGCGCAGGGGCCGCAGGCCCTCGCGCGGCACGGCGGCGGTGAAGCTGTAGCGGCCCAGGATGTTGAGGTTCTTGTGCTTGAGCGGGGGACAGGCGCGCAACGTCCTCACCGGCGAGCTCGTGTCCTTCGGCACGGAGCTGGGCGACGGCAGCGTCGATGTACTTGGCGGTCGACAGCACCACGGCGTTCAGCACCAGGCCGAGCGAGCCGAGCTGGTCCTCCATCGCGTCCCGGCACGCCTGGTGGGTGGTGCCGCGCTTGCCGTGGCACACGTCGCGGGCCAGCTTGTGCCGGGACTCCTGCACGCTGCGCTGCCGGTTCATCTGCCGGCGGTAGGTGCCGTCGACAGGGTCGACCACGCGGCGACGTCGCGGCCCAGCTTCACGACAATGCCGCGTACAGCCTGCGGATGCGAGCCGTCACCGATCACCGACGCGGACCCGCGCCGTCACATCCCTGGTGACATGCCCCGTGACGTCGTATGTCCGAGCCCACCGACATCTCGATGTCCGACGGCACGCTCGCCGGGGAGTTCCGGGAGGTCGGCGGCTGGATGGACTGCGCCGAGGTGCGGGGCCGGCTGAGCGAGTAGTTGGACGCGCGGGCTCCGCGTCAATTGCGCGTGCACGGCGCCACTCCAGTGGGTGGACCTGGCCGTGTGGCGGTTTTCGCTGTGTCGCTGAGGCAAGGCTGAAGCGACGTTGGCGCTGGGCGAGGGCGGTTTCCGGCGGTAGGCGACGTCGGAAACCGCCAGGTGTGCCGTCTGACGCGGCATGACACTGGACCGCCACGGTGGTGGCCTGACCGGAAGGCAGCCCGCCAAAACGTCTGTTGGTTTCCGGAATGCGAGGAGGGGTTGATATGGCACCTGCCAAGACGCTTGAGGACATCCGCCGGGAGCAGGAGGAGATCGCCGAGAACCTGCGGGTGGTCATGCAGCACATGGAGATGGAGGGGGAGGACTTCGACGCCGTCCTGGAGCTCTACACCGACGACGTGGTGTGGGAGACACCGAGCCGGGGTCAGGTGCTGCGGACGTATGACGAGATCCGTGAGGCGTACCGGCAGATGGGTGCCTCGATGTTCATCCGCTCGCGGACGCTGCTGCGGCGGTTCGCCACCGATCACTGGGTAGTTGACGAGAGCCTGTGGCACGTCACGCTCATCGACGACAAGATCCCCAACCTCAGCTATCCGGTCGGCACCGAGCTCTCTCTGCGCAAGTTGACCCTGTTCGAGATGCGCGACGGCAAGATCTGCCGCGAGATCAACCACACCTCCTACCGGCCGGCCGGTGACCCCCGCCTCGACCACGATGACATCCCCGCCGAGGCGTTCACCGCTGTCGCCGTCGCCGCCCCGGAGCCGGCCAGCGCCTGACGGCCACCTCACCGCACACGGCCCTCACGGGAGATCGATGACCAGCGACGCTCTGTGCTACCGCTACCAGCAGCGGTTCGTGCTACTGGACCACCACAAGGACGGCTACATCGACCGGGGGGACTTCACCGCGCGCACGGCTCGCTTGCTGGTGAGTGTCGGTGAACTGGAGGACTCCGACAAGGCCCGAGCCGTCACGGCTGCTTCCGATGCCTACTGGCAGGGTCTGCTCCGGTCGGAACAGCCCCGGCGCCGGGGCTCCGGCAACCTGTCTCGTGCGGCGCCGTACCCGGTGCCTGCGACTCGGCGACCGCTGGGTGCTGCGCGTCTCCACCTTCCTCGGAGTGACGCCAACGGCTGGCTGCTTCTGCCCGGGCGCGCAGTGCAACAACTCAATTGCCGTGAGAACCGCATGAGGTAGAGGCATCCCTGTGGCCACGTCGGTGCCACCTTCGGCCGGCAGGCATTCCTCGGCTCCCATCCCGTCTCGGGCACCGGCCTGATAGCGGTCGCCACCCGCCGCGGACGCACCTGCCACATGGTCAACACCGCCTACGAGCTGCTGTACGCGCCGGCCGACGAGCCGGTGGGCCGGGACCGCGACCACTGCCTCAGCTGACCGGGCGGATGTCGATGCCTATCCAGTCATCCAGGGAGTAGTTGTAGAGGTTCTCGCCGCGGAAGAGCGTCACCAGGCTCTTTCCGTGCTCCCAGGAGACGTGGCGGTCCGGGTCGTGGGGCGGCCGCGGCCGGGGCAGCGGATCGCCGAGGCGGGTACGCAGCAGGCGGGCGGCATCGTCGTAGAGGGCCGTGAAGTCCTCCTCGCGGGCGTCGGGGTGGAGTACGGCCTGCGACGGAAGCTTCGTACCCCACAGCTCCTCCGGGGACGGAGGGAGTCCGGTGCCGGCGTCCCTCACCCCGATCGCCGAGTAGGCCAGGGGAAGGACGAGAAAAGAGTCGTCGTGGCACTTCGGATCGTCGCAGACCACGCTGCGGTCACGGGTGTCCGCACAGCGCGGATATTCACCCAGGACGACATGCCAGACCTCGTCCGCCGGGTCGCCGAGCGGCCAGTGATCCGTCCAGCCGACGGCAGGCTCACCGTTCTCGGAGGGGGTGGCCCAGCCGTGACCCACGAACAGGGCGTCAAAGGCGTCGCAGCACCACGGCGTATCGGCGAATTCCTGCACATGACCGAGCCACTTGGCGGTGAACGGAAACGAGATCATCGACATGCTCAGAAGCTACCGCGCGCCACTGACAGCGGGCTTGCCCGTGGCGAGCGGTGCGGGCGGTCAGACGTCCCCCGCCAGCACTCTGGCCAGTGACGTTTTGGGGGCTATGGTGCCGCGGCGGAAGGCGGTCGCGTATGCCTTGTTGCCGATGGCGGCGCGCCCGTTGTTCGCGCTGTTCGCGGAGGCTCTCGGTCATATACGAGCCGATCACGGATGTCTGCCTGAATGGGCCGGCTGCTCGGAGTGCTGCGACCAACCAGTCCGAGCAGGCTGTGGTGCCGCCATGACGTTGGACGAAGACGGTGTGATAGTTCCCGACTGCGGCTGATGGACGTTGCGCGGCAAGGTGCTTCGCTTCGGTCTGCTTGGCACAGTGCCGCTCGCCGTGACGGCCTTGTGCGTCGCCCGCCACCACGCCCCGAAAAGAGCTCCTCGCAGCCCGGATCCACCGGTTGACGGTCCACGTAGACCGCCCCCGAAACGAAGAGATGCCTTGCGACCTGCGGTGATGGGCTTGTCTAGGGCTTCACCACGCACGATCAGCAAGGCATCTCGTAAATGCAGTCTCTCATGCCGGCCACGGCGGTCTCCGCCGCCTTCGACGAGCCCAACCTCGTCCCCGACGTCGGGCTCGTCCCGCTCCTGCGCCTCGCCGAGCGGGTCGGGCTGCCGTGCCTGCTCGCCGACAACCTGCACTTGCGCAACGCCGGCAACCACGCCGGCGCCCACGCGGACTGCGCGCCGCAGGCGCCCTGGCCGGTGCCTTCCACGCCAAGGCGATGACCGCCACCATCCGCGCGCATCTGGTGCACGTTCCGGCCCGGCTGGCCTCCTCTGCGAGGAGGCTGACGCTGTATCTGCCCGTCCGGTGGCGGTGGCACCACGCCTTCATCGAACTGTTCGACGCCGCCCACGGTCCACCGCCGCGCTGACCTGCCGCTGCCCGCCCCGCCCGCCAAGGGCCCGATCGGAGACGAACCTGTGGAAGAGCCGGTGCAGGCCGACGGCTGACCCCTGCCCGGAACCGGCGGCTCTCGCCGGATTACCTCACACACCGTCAGCTCACACCATCAGCCGGTGATTCGGGCTCAGACCCAGCCGCGTTCACCGATTAGCGGCCAGCACTGCCGCGAGTCCTTCTTGCAGATCCTTGACGAAATACTCGGGAACCTCCAGCGACGGGAAATGTCCCCCGGTTTCAGGCGACCTCCATCGGACGATCTGTCGGAACCGCTCCTGTGCCCAGGCGCGCGGGCACTTCTCGATGTCGCGGGGATACACACTGATTGCTGACGGGACGTCGACCCGAAGTTCGGGGTCGAGCGAGTTGTGGCTTTCGTAGTAAATGCGGGCCGACGATGCGCCGGTCCGCGTCAGCCAATACAGGGTGACGTCGTCAAGAATGCGGTCTCTGGAAATCGTCTCGAACGGGCTATCTTCGGTATCTGTCCACTCAGCGAACTTGTCAAGGATCCAGGCGAGAAGCCCGACTGGTGAGTCGACGAGCGAGTAGCCGATGGTCTGCGGTCGGGTCGCCTGCTGCTTCGCGTACGCCGCGCGGTGGTCCCAGAAATCGCGGGTTTCCTCGGTCCATTTGCGCTCGGCCGCCGTCAGCCCGTCCGTTGTCAACCCGGGCGGTGCCTGCGCGGTCGTTGTGTGGATGCCGAGAACGTTCGCCGGGAACCTGCCGCCGAGGACCGTAGTGATCACACCTCCCCAGTCGCCGCCGTGGGCCACGAACTTGCTGTAGCCCAGCCTTCCCATCAGTTCCACCCATGCGGCCGCGATCTTTTCGATTCCCCACCCGGTGGTGGCCGGCTTGTCGCTGTAGCCAAAGCCTGGCAACGACGGGACCACAACGTGGAACGCTGGCGCGTCCGCATCTTTCGGATCTGCCAGCTCGTCTACTACATCGATGAACTCAGCAATGCTGCCTGGCCAGCCGTGCGTCAAGATCAGAGGAGTGGCATCTGCGCGTGCGGATCGACGGTGCAGGAAGTGGATTCCCAGACCATCAATGGTCGTGCGGAACTGGCCGATCCGGTCAAGGCGCGCTTCGAACGACCGCCAGTTGTACCCGGTGCGCCAGTAGTTCACGACACCGACGAGGTCGGCAAGAGGAACGCCCTGTTCCCATCGGCGAGGGTCGGGCGCGGCGCGATAGACCGTCTCAGCTTCCGGCAGCCGCGCCGCGACCAATCGCGCGCGCAGATCGTCGAGGTCAGCGTCAGTTGCGTGGGCTTCAAATGCTTGCACGTCGCTGGGCATGAGACCTCCTGGTCGTCGTGGACCGGCTTGGACCTATCGCGAACCGGCTAAGATGGTTCTAGCGTGTCTCGATGTCAGTGCGCAACCCGCTAAGGTGGTTCCATGCATGCTCGGTTCCCTGACTTCCGTCTCGGTAAGGTGCTAGCGACCAGCTTCACGGCGACTCTGACGGAGCGTCGTGGCAACGCTGTGGAACGCATTCCCACGCCGCAGCGCCTCGTCGACTGGCTGGCAGTGAATGGCCTCGCCGTGGAGTCCTGCACCACCGCCCAGCTCGAACTCGCTTGGGAACTGAGGGAATCAATTCACGCCGCCTTGACAGCGACCGCGATCCAAGACTCTCTCCCTGCGTCTGCTGTCCAAGTCATCAATGACTGCAGCATTCAGGGTCGGGCCGCGGCTGTCCTGACGCCCGAGAGCAATCGGCAATGGCGACTTAGCTCGGCTTCCTGCGTAGAAGATGCCCTAAGCGTTATCGCCGCCGACTCGATCAGCATCATCGCAGGCGAACGAGACGGAAAATTGGCCTTGTGCGCATCGCCAACCTGCCGAGCCGCCTTCTTCGACACCAGCCAAAGCCGTACCCGCAAATGGTGTGACATGAACACGTGCGGGAATCGTCAGAAGAAGGCACGCTTCAATGCCAACAAGCGCGAAAACCCCAGATCAGCAAAGTAATCGTTACCCTCGGTACATCCAGGTGGGCCCCCACGTCTGCGACACATCTGTTGCGTTGGGTGCACCCCAACGGCACCACTAAGAACTCCTATCGCAGTGACTTCAGGCGTCTCCAGCAGATGAGTGCGCATGCGAGGGTGAGGAAGGCTCTGCGGCAGGTGTTCCCAGGCAATTCCGGTGTGCAGCACGAACAGGATGCCCTGGAACACGAGCCGGTCCGGATGCCGCTTGCGTCCCGGATGCCGGGCGCGGCGCTCCACCTTGGGCAGCAGCGACTCGATCACCGCCCACAACTCGTCATCGACATCCCACGGCTTCGGCCAAGCCACCCCGCACCCCCAGATCATCAGCCCCAGAGTGATCCAACCACCTCGAAGATCATTTCGTTAGGAGTTCTAATAGGACTCCGTTAGCCTCGGCGTTTCGGTTGGGATGAGGCGGTTTCGCTGATCAGCAACTGTTGGGTAGGTCGAGGTGATTTTGTTGCCTGGGCATGGCGGAGTCCCGGGGTGGTGGTCGGGTTTTCCTGGGTCCTTCGGTTCGTGGGTGGGCGGGGGGGGGGCCGGTCAGCCAACTGGTCGGGGAAGTGCGGCGAGGTGGTGGAAAGCCGTGGCCGGTTCGTGTCTCCAGGGCCAGGTCGCCGAGATCCGCAGGCGAAGACGGCGTCCGCCGCGAGTGAGGTGGGCAGCAGCGTGCAGCAGCCGGTAGCGGAGCTTCTTGGGCTCGGCAGCGGCGGGTTCGCCGTCCAGCAGGAGGACGCGGGCCCGGCGAGGAGAT